>JANWYM010000429.1 GCA_025055355.1 Abditibacteriales bacterium | reverse complement strand
CATATTTCTTGTCGGGGTCCCAGGGGATCTCGATGTAGCCGGTGCCGGAGATGTCTTTGTCCTTTTTCGTCGTGACTTTCAGGGGGAACTCCACTTTCAGCGCGCTCTCCGCCTCAAAGCAGATCTTCGCATCACCAGCGGCGAAGGTGAGTCCTGCCAAAAAAGCGAAACTCAAACAAAAAAGACCATACTTCCTCATTCTCAATTCCTCCCTATGAGCGGAGCGAAGCCCTCCCCGGCGGGGGAGACGACTGCGGCGGTGGGGATGGCTTCGCTGCGCTCGCCATGACATTTTCCTGCGGCGTGGTGTCTCAGTTGAGACATGAGCAACTCCTTCAACCTGCAAGAGTCGTCTGTTCCTGCGGATAGTCAATGACCGCATTCCACTCTTTCAAAAACGCGCTGCCGACAACCAGCAGGTCTTTGTCATAGTGGGGGCTGGAGAGGCAGAACACATTTCTATCCATGCCACACTTTGGAGTGATCCTTCTCCAGTTGCTCCCGTAGGCTCTTATACACCTGCTCGTTCTTTCTCGGTTTCCCCAAAGACTGGATGTTGGATCTTGACGCCTCTCTTTATTATCATTCTGGCAAATCCCGTTCAACCTGTCTGAGGTCATTCATCGCCGTCAGCAGCGCCCACAGGAACACCATCACCAATCCCGTCCCGCGCACCAGCAACGCGTGGAAGAGGTTGATGAACGCCAATGCCCACAAACTGCCGCACAGTCCCGTCGCCACACCGCGTTGCCAAGCGTCACTTGTTTGACGCCGCAAGGTGTGGGCAAGTTGCAAGTGATGTGTCAGAATCCAAATCCACGTGACTAAGCCCAGCAGCCCCATCGAACCGCCGAGGACGAGGTAGAGGTTATGGCTATCGCGGGGCATCTTCTCCTTGTTGGGCAGGAAGCCGTAGTAACGCCCAATGTTCAATTGATAGTTGCCCGTGCCGACACCGAGCAGGAAGTTATTCTCTCGCGTGTCCTCCATCATGTTGAGGGCGGCTTGCCACTCGATATACTGCTTTTTGATGTCGCCCTCTTCATCGTGCAAGACGGTCAGGGGGAACAACCCTGGCAGCAGCGTCACGATACCAACGACGCCCGTCGCCGCCAGCCAGCGGCGGACGCGCCTGTCGCTGTGCCGCGCCAGCGCGAACAACAGCGGCAGCGCCATGACCAGAAAGCCATTGAAGATGTTGCGGCTGCCGAAGGTAGCAGTGACAGCGAACGGCATACCAGTCGCGAACCACTCAAATACCCCCAACGCCATGACAGCCGTCGTCACCGTGCAAAACCAATAAACTCCAACCCGCCATCGCTGCTCGTCACGCAGCAGGTTCACCAACAGCATGTAAGTAACGATGAGGTAAAGCGTGTATTCAACGACTTCCGTCAACGCCTCACGGACGGGTTGGTGTTTCAGTAGTTTAAGGGGATGGGGGTTATCAAGCACCGCCTCAACCACCGCGCGGCAATGCACCGCCGATAGCACCGCCACAGCGACAAACAACCAGCACGGCAGCGGCGGCAGCCGCGCTGTCTTCCACTCGCGCCTTGCCGTCGTGCGCGCCGCCCATGCGAGAAACGCCAGAGTTACCACGACATCCCCAATGGCGATGTTGATTTTCCGCGCCTCCGCCCCGCGCTCGGCTTCGGGTCCGAGTTGTCCCAGCGTCCACTGCGTCGGCATGAAGAGGATGACGAGCAAGAGGAGGACAAGTTGAAAAAGGTCATCGGCGCTGCGCTTCATTCTACTGCACCCCCTCGAAAACTCAGCGCCGCCGTCACGATGAGCAGGAGCGATACTATCACTGCCGTCCATCGCCACGGTTTCGCCTCCAGCGGCGGGAAGAACGCAACAGCGAAAACGCCCAGATACTCCAAACTCTGCGCGCACACGCTCAACGTCTGGGCGGGGTTAAATTGCGGCGGAGGATACTTGCCCATGAGCAGGACAAGCATGACCAGCGACAGCAACATGAGGAGTGCCGAAGTCACCGCCACGACAACCAGCACCTCACGATATTCGTCACGCCGCCACGCCACGCGTCCGTGCGGCAGCCAGAGCGCAACGAGCAACAGCACAAACAATCCCGCGAACGACAGCAACTGCCCTGCGCTTTCCGTTTGCATGAAGCGTTCAACAATCCAAGCCCGGCGTCCGAGAGCGTAGGCAAAGACGATGGCGGTGGCGAAGATGAGACGCTGGCAGCACAATGTCGGGCGAGACGCCCAACCCAAGGGGTGGTGCGTCTCTGTCAGCCCTTGGAGGGGCGGTGCGTCCCTATCAACCCTTATAGGGGCGGCGCGTCTCTGCCAGCCCTTGGAGGGGCGGCGCATCCCTGCCAGCCCTGCTAAGAGTGCCAGCGCAAATAACACCAGCAATAAGCCATCCTCCCGCTCCACCCGCACGCGGAGCAGAAACGGACTGGCAGCAACAAGCAGGTAGCCCAGCGTGAGGATAAGGCGCTGGGCGAGGGGAAAACTTGGAGAGTTAGCGGCAGATTCCTTCAACGGCGTTAAACTCCACTCCTTGCGTCCGGCGGCAGGCCTCGTCTTTCCACAGGTTAAGAACCGTCAGCCGCTGTCGGCTCCTTAGGACAACGGACCACCGGACAACAGGACCACAAGCCGCCCAGCCGTGTGGTCAGGGGTCTCGTGGTCAGTGGTCAGTGATCTGGCTTGTCAAGTCCCCGTTGGCGTCGTAGCCGTAGGTCGTCGTCTTCCCGGCCGCTGTCACACTCACAAGGCGTCCTGCCGCGTTGTAACTCCAACTCGTCGTCCCCGTGTTATCTACCGTCTGCGTGGGGTTGCCGACGGAATTACAGTCAATTACTTGCACCTTTTTGTCGTGAAGACTTCGCGGCTCAGTTGTTGTCGTAATCTTGGATTTCCATAACTGATATTCCAAAGAACACCTTCGATCGCCTGACGATGGCGATCTGCTTGAGCAGGGAGCGTCTGATAGACCTCCAATAGCGGTTCTACCGCGCTCTCCCCTATATACATTAGCGCATGTTGAGCAGCGTGGCTAAGGATATCTGTAATTACATGCCGCCTTTTCGATTCATCATCGCCTCCCTCTGGGAATTCAGGTATAGGGAGGTAACGAGAGAGTCTCTTGACTGCCTCCGGCGTAGCCTGGAAACCAAGTTCCTTAATGCGTCGGAGATGACGCTGGAGCAGTGGAACCTCTCGAGCGATACGTTGCGTAAGAGGATTAGTGAAGTATGCTCTGTATTCTTCTTCTGAAAGCTTCATCGGTAGTGCTCCCATGGATCATATTTGGTGATTGGACCAATGATAATGTCATTAAACTTCTCGATATTCGGCTTAGGAATCCTCACCTGGTCCATCCATCCAAGAGCATCGTAGAATGCTTCCCCTTTATTAATCATATCCGCGAGTCCATCTGGATCCACAGGCACCTTGACAACTGTGCCATATTGACTATCATTGCTGGGGTTCGTAGTAAGCCACAAAGTATCATCCATACGTCCACCTGGAATGTCAACGGGAAATCTGCCCGTATTCAGCACGGTCTTCAACTCCTCTGGTTCCACGCCCCGGTAAAGGTCGAGTGGACGACACGCATTATGCACCCACACCCCCTGCTTCCCTACAAAGTAGGTGTGAGTGTTCTCCACCTCAAAATTGTAAACAATAACCGGCGGCCCGCGAACCGCCTCCACCTGCACCTCCGTCACGACAATGACCTTCTCATCCGCCGTGACCAGCCGCGCGCCCCGCGCCAATGCCTTCGCCGCTACCCACCCCTTTCCTTCCACCCAAAACGGATGCTCCGGCGTGGTCTTAATCGTCTCCTTGCCCGCCTGCACCGTGACGATCTCTGCGCTCCCCCGCTCGAACGTCCGCTTGACCCGTTGGTATGACACCGCCCCCGTCCGCTCATCTCTGCTTACCACCCACTCCCCTGCCTGCACCTCTTCAATTGGCTTCAAGCCTTCCTTCGTCTGCACCAGCGTCCCCGCCACAAAGCAGGCGTCGTCCACCAACTTCTGCACCCCGTTGAAAAAGTTGTCCCCATGCTGCCACACATCATCTATCCATTTCACCACATCCTCCCCATGCCGAATCATCGAGGGCGTTGGCGTCGGCAGGATGAGGCTGATAATATCGCCTCCGATCCACAGGATGTCATCCCAACCGGGGTCTTCAATCGCCTCCTTGATGTCCCATATCAACCCCGCGATGTCTAACGCCGTCTCCCACCATTGCCCTTGATAGTCAAAGCCACTGACGGGGTTATTCGCCGCATACACATACC
>JANWYM010000428.1 GCA_025055355.1 Abditibacteriales bacterium | reverse complement strand
CCCGAACCCTCTGGGTTCGTTAGCACGTTCACCATGTCAACATTCTAATCTACAGCCTACGGCTTCCATCCCACCAGCTCTGCCGCATGTCTCAGCGTCGCCTCCGTCACCTGCGCCCCGCCCAGCATGCGGGCGAGTTCGTGGACGCGCTCTTGCTCGCTGAGACGAGTGACGGTGACAGTGGTTCGTTCCTCTGTGGTGTCCTTGCGCACGCTGAAGTGCGCGTCGGCATATCTGGCGATTTGTGGGAGGTGGGTGACGCAGAACACCTGCGCGTATTGCGCCAGTTCTTTGAGTTTGACGCCGACGGCTTCCGCCGCTGCCCCGCCGATGCCCACATCAATTTCGTCAAAGATGAGCACAGGAATTTCGTGGCGACGACTCAAGGCGGTTTTGAGCGCGAGCATCACGCGGGACAGTTCGCCGCCCGACGCAATCCGCGCCAGCGGACGCAGGGGCTGGCCGGGGTTAGGCGACAGGAGAAACTCGATGTGGTCCATGCCGCGCTCGGTAAAGTGAAAGTCCCCTCCGTCGTCGTCTCTACCCGTAGCCCGCGACGCCGTCGCGGCGCTATCCGCCGCGGCGCGGCGAGCTCCAATAGAACCATCGTGGCTCAAGTTGTCACGGCGCGGCAGCGGTTCAATCTGCACGGCGAACTTCACGTTGTCCATCGCCAAAGATTTCAGGTGAGTGACCACTGCCTCCTCAAAATTCCTCGCCGCCTTGCGCCGCGCGTCGGATAACTGCTGCCCCAACGCGGCTAACTGCTGGCGCAGCGCGGCTCGCTGCTGCTCCAACTCGGCGACCTGCGCGTCACGGTGCAGGAGGCTCTGAAGTTCCTCTTCGATGCGGACGCGGTGCTGCAAAATCTGCTCAATGGTGTCACCGTATTTGCGCTTGAGCCGTGTGAGGAGGTGCAGCCGCGCCTCGATTTCCTCCAGCCGCGCCGGGTCGGCTTCCAACTTGTCCAGGTAGGTGCGCAGTTCGTGGGCAACATCTTGCAACTGGTAGAGGGCAGTCTGCAAGGTCTCCGTCCACGCCGCCGCGGCGCTCTCGGCGGATTGCATGTCACGCAGGAGAGCCACAGCGCGCCCCACCGCGTCCATCGCGCCCACCCCTTCGCCGCCCGCCAACAGCGACAGGCACGCCTGCGCTGCCTGGCGCAGTTTTTCCGCGTTGACGAGGCGCGCGCGTTCTTCGATCAACCGGGTGTCTTCGTCTGCCCCCAACTGCGCCGCATCAATCTCCTGCATCTGAAACTGCAGCATGTCCACCCGTTGCGCTCGCTGTTTCTCATCGAAGAGCAGGGCGCGCAGTCGCCCCTCTGCGTCTTTGAGTGCGTGGTAAACTTCGCGGAACTGCGCGCGCAAACGCTGGCAGGGGTCGCCCGCGAAGGCATCCAAGAAATCGAGGTGCGCCTCCACGCGCAGCAGACTCTGATGCTCGTGTTGACCGTGCAGGTCGACGAGATGTCGTCCGATATCGCGCAGCATGGTCACCGTCGCCATGCGCCCGTTGATGCGGCAGCGACTGCGCCCGTCTGCCGTGATTTCCCGCCGCGACAACACAACCATGCCGTCTTCTTCGACGGGAATCCCCAACTCGCTCAGCGCCTGCTGGGACAACGGATGGTTCCTGATGTCGAACAACCCCTCCACCGTCGCCGCCCGCTTGCCCAAGCCGACTTCCTCCGCCGCGCCGCGCTCGCCGAGCAGCAACCCGATGGCGTGAATGAGGATGGACTTCCCCGCCCCCGTCTCACCCGTGAGGACGTTCAAGCCGGGTTGGAAGGTGAGTTCCACATGGTCAATGAGAGCCAGATTGGAGACGCGCAGTTCGAGAAGCACGACACAACAAGCCCGCTGAAGACCAACGGTTGAGGGTTAAAGGTTGAGGGAAGGCAGTTCACTTGACCTCTCAACTCTTAACCCTTAAATCCCTCACCCCCCCACTGCAACTTTTCCCGCAGCCGTTCATAGAAGGTATCCCGCCCTAACTTCACCAGCCGCGCCGGGTGGTCGGCTTGGCGCACGACGACCTCATCGCCCGGGTGCAGCCAGATGCCGACCTGTCCGTCCACGGTCAGCATCACCTCTTCACCGTCGGCGTGCTGCTGATGCCAGTGGGCGACGATGCGCACTTCTTCCGATGCGGAGATGATGAGCGGGCGAGTGAACAGCGTGTGCGGGCAGATGGGGGTGAGAATCAAGACGTTCACCGACGGATGAATAATGGGTCCGCCGGCGGACAGCGAGTAAGCCGTCGAACCTGTCGGCGTGGCAACGATGATGCCGTCGGCGGGATAAAGGGCGACGTATTGCCCGTTGATGAACGCTTGCAGTCGAATCATGCGCGACAGCGCACCGCGCGTAATCACGGCGTCGTTCAGCCCGGTTGAAGAGGCGATCTCGCGCCCGTCGCGCACGATGGTCGCCTGGACCATGTGCCGCTCCTCCAGGCGAAACTCCCCCCGGAGAACGCACTCCAGAGCGGGATGGAGGTTTTCGGCTTTGACCTCACTCAGGAATCCGAACGTTCCCAAGTCTACAGCCAGCAACGGTGTGCCGTGCGGCGCGGTGTCGCGCGCCGCGCCCAAGACAGTGCCGTCCCCGCCCAGCACGACGACTAAATCCATCGCCGCCAACTGCTCGCGCGCCGCACCCAAGTCGGGACGCCGCAACTGCCCGGCACAGGCGCGGTCCGTTTTGACGACGATGAAGCGGGCTTCTAAAAACGCGACCAGCGCCCGCGCCGCCTCCAGCGCGTTCTGCCGATGTAGAGCCGTGATGATGCCGACGGAACGAAACGACATGACCACTGCCGACTGACCCCTGACCACTGACCGTTAAGATGAGGACCTCTGAGCAGGTTCCGTTGTCCTGTGGTCAGCGGTCCTGAGGTAGTTACCCTTGCTGCGGTCCGCCTTTAATGCGCCTCAAGTTGTCCTGCGCGTCCTTGTAATCGGGCTTCAGTTGGAGCGCTTTTTTGTAGAGTTGCTCGGCTTCGGCCAGTTTGCCCTGCTGCTCGCGGACAACGCCCAGGTTGTTGTAGGCAATCGGGTTATTCGGATTTAGGCGGATCACCTGCTCGAAGTAGTCGGCGGCGGACTTCAAATCGGGCGGGTTCTGGCGGAAACAGAGAAGCCCTAAGTTCGACAGCGCCGGGACGTTCTTAGGGTCTATCCTGAGCAACTGCTGATAGGTCGCCTTGGCTTCGTCCACTTTGTCCTGCGCCATCTGCGTGTCGGCAAGCGCGCCCAGCACCGTCACGTTGTTGCGGTCGAGGTCGCGCAGCCGCAGCCAGACTTTTTCGGCTTGCCCGAACGTTTGTCGTGCCTCCTCCGTGCTGCCCTGCTCCTGCTGTTCGGAGGCTTTGCGATGATAAGACAAGGCGAGGTTGTTGAGCGCGGGGCGGAAATCCTTGCTGACCTCCAGCGCCTTCTCGAACTGCTCAATGGCTTCGTCCCATCGAGTCTGCTTGAAGTAAACGCGCCCGATGTTGTTGAGATAGCCCGCGTAGGTGGTACGTTCAGCGGGGCTCGCCTGCGGGTTGCCTTCGACGGTTCTTTGTTTAAGTTCGACGGCTCTCTGGTAGGCTTTGAGGGCGTCCTCATACTTGCCTTCTTGGTCGTAGGCGTAGCCCAAGCGGAACCAGCCATCGGCGTCATCGGAGGCGAGTTTGGTGTAAGACTCCAGTTCCTTCTGGGCAGCGCGATAGTTATTGGTCTTCAAATAGCACATCCCCAACGCAAGGCGCGCGGAGGCGAGATGGCTGTTGAGCCGCAGGGCTTCTTTCAGCGGCGCGATGGCGTCTTTGAACCGCGCCTCCCGGTAGAGCGCCAGACCGAACGCCAACTGATAATTCTCGTCCTGCGCATTCATGTCGCGGGCTTTGCTATACGCGCCGATGGCTTCAGCCATGTGGTTTGGGTCAATGGATTCGTAGGCTTGCCCCAAGCCGTAATAGGCTTGCGCAAGGCTGTCGCGCAGCGAGGGGTCCGCGGGCTTGGCTTGCAGTTGCTTGCGCAGTTGGTCGACGACGCGGAGAAAGTGCTGAATCGCGTCTTTGTATCTGCCCATCTCCAGATACGCGCTGGCGAGGTTGAAACGGGCTTCGGCGTAGTCCGGTCGGAGCGCGACGGCTTGCTCGTAGGACGCTACCGCCTTGTTGAACTCCTCGGCGGCTTTGTCCTTTTGACCGCTTGCTTGCAGCGCCTTCCCCACCTCCCAATACGCCGTGCCGAGGTTGTTGTGCGCCAGAGCATATTTGGGGTCGAGTTGCAGGGCGCGCGTGA
>JANWYM010000427.1 GCA_025055355.1 Abditibacteriales bacterium | reverse complement strand
TGGGTGGGGTGATGACGGTCATGATCCCCCGCAACACGACCATCCCCACTCGCAAAACGGAGATCTACACGACGGCAGCGGACTACCAGACCAGCGTGGAAATTCACGTCCTGCAAGGCGAGCGTCCGATGGCGCGGGACAACCGCACGCTGGGGCGGTTCAACCTGACCGACATCCCGCCCGCCCCACGGGGGATACCGCAGATTGAGGTCACGTTTGACATTGACGCCAACGGCATCCTCAACGTCCAAGCCCGCGACAAAGCCACCGGCAAGGAGCAGAAAATCACCATCACGGGTTCGACGACTCTGAGCAAAGAAGACGTTGACCGCATGATCAAAGACGCCGAAGCCCACGCTGAAGAGGACCGCAAGCGGCGCGAACTGATTGAAGAGCGTAACAAGGCGGAGAACCTGACCTACCAGGTTGAAAAATTCATCAAAGACAATCAGGACAAAATCCCCGCCAGCGACCGCGAAGCCGCCGAAGCCGCCATCAAAAAGGTGCGCGAGGTGATGGCCGGCGAAGACACGAGCGCGATCCGTCAGGCGATGGACGAACTGACCCAGACGTTCCACCGCATCGGTGAGGCGATGTATCGTGCCCAAACCACCGGCGCCCAAGCCGCCAGCACGGACGGTCGCGGTCAGCAGGAAGCAGCCAAAGAAGGGGAGGAAGTGATCGACGCCGAATACAAGACGGCGGACTAAGAGCCTATCCGAAAACTGGATAGCGCAGGCTGACCACCTGCTCCAAACGCCGATGGGATGTCAGCGCTACGCAATTTTCGGAGAGGCTCTGAGCGTAGCCGAAGTCGTCAGGCTGGGTTGCCTCTTCTTCCCTTTGCCCCAAAGTCTGGTGGTTTCGGCTACGTGGCATGGCTCATTGACTCAGTTAGGGGGACAACCATGAGACTCTCACGTTGGGACCCGGTTAGCGAGATGCGAGCATTGCGCGAGCGGGTGGACCGATTGTTTGATGACGTGCTGGGGCGGGGACACGGGCGCGGCGAAGAGGCGGGCGCGGCATGGTCGCCCTCAGCGGACGTCCTCGAGACCGCCGATGCCATTGTAGTGCAGATGGAGATCGCGGGTGTGCACAAGGACGATGTGAGCGTCGAGTTGACAAATGACCGCTTGACGGTCAAGGGCGAGCGGAAAAAAGACAGCAAGTTCAGCGATGCCCACTACCATCGTGTAGAGCGCGCCTACGGACATTTCCATCGCACGTTCACCCTCAGCGTGCCGATCAATGCGGACGCCGCTTCCGCCACTTTCACCAATGGCGTGCTGGAAATCCGCATTCCCAAAATGGAAGACGTCAAGCCCAAGCAGATTCAGATCGGCGCGTCGTAACAGCGTAGGCACGTAGGCGCGTGTTCGCTTGTGCGCCTACGTGCCTACCGTTCATCATGCCCAAAGACTACTACCACATCTTGGGCGTCTCGCGGACGGCATCGGAGAAGGAGATCAAGCAAGCGTATCGGCGGCTGGCGCGCAAATACCATCCCGACATCAACCCCGCTGACAAGGCGGCGGAGGCCAAGTTCAAAGAGATCAACGAAGCCTACGAGACGCTGAAAGACCCGGACAAGCGGAAGCAATATGACCAGTTCGGCAGCGCGTTCCGCGAGGCGGGGGGTGGCTTTCGCTGGCGTCCGGGTGGCAGCCCAGAGTGGCACGACGCCCATGAGCCGACGGCAGGGAAGCACGTTGATTTTTCGGGACTGTTTGACACCCTATTCAACCAGTTCCGCCAGCAGCAGTCCTCTCCCCCGCCGCGTCAACCGCAGCGGGGCGAGGATGTCGAACGCGACATCAACATCACGTTTGAGGAGTCCATCTTCGGCGGTGTGCGCACCTTTACAGTCACTGCGCCCCAGCCGTGCGAGACCTGTCGTGGCACAGGAGGCGGCACGAAGCAGACCTGTCCCGCGTGTCATGGCAAGGGCAAGCAGCAGCAAAAACGCGTCCTCTTCGGACAGAGCGAAATCCCCTGTCCGCGCTGCGCGGGCATGGGCACCATCATCCAGCGGGGCTGTGCAACGTGCGACGGGACGGGGCTCACCGACCGCTCCGAGCGGCTGGAGGTCAAAATCCCCCCGGGAATCAAGGATGGGGCGCGCATCCGCATCAGCGGACGGGGCGGCATCGGGCTCAGCGGCGGTCAGCGGGGTGACCTCTTTCTCAAAGTCAAAGTGCAGCCGCATCCGTTCTTCACCCGCAAAGACGATGACATCTACTGCGAAATCCCAGTCACCTTTACCGAAGCCATACTGGGGGCGGAGATGAACGTGCCAACGGTTCACGGGGAGGTGACGATGAAGGTCCCGCCTGGCACCCAGAGCGGGCAGACGCTGCGTCTCAGCGGGATGGGCGCGCCGCGCCTGAAGAAACCCGGCCACGGCGACCAATATGTGAAAATCAAAATCGTCGTGCCCAAGCACCTGACCGAGCGCGAACGGGAACTGGTCAAAGAACTCGCCGCCCTGTGTCAGGAGAACCCCCGCAAAGATTTGAACTATCGCCTCCGCAAGCCGGGCGAGTAAGCCAGAGGCTTGGGAGGTTCACTTTTGGGGAACGGCAAACCTGCCACCCCCGCAGAACCTCTCCGACAACGCGCAAGCCCGAAATGGGGTGGGGGGTTGTCCCTCAACTCAGGTGAGGTTCCAGGGGGTTGTCAGAGAGGTTCTAAAGACGACAACCTAAAACCTGTCCTTGTCGGGTGTAGACTTATGCGATACGAGGAAGAAGTCCGTTTTCATCAGCACGAAGACGGCGTTTATTACATCAGCGTTGCCGCGCGGATGCTCAACACCCACCCCCAGACGCTGCGCATGTATGAGCGTCTGGGACTGATTCACCCCAAGCGCACGGGCGACAGCGAGCATAGCCCGCGCCTCTACTCGCAAAAGGACATCGAACGCATCCGCCGCATTCAGCACCTCACCCAGGACCTGGGGGTCAACCTCGCAGGGGTGGAGGTCATCTTCAAACTCCTCAACGAAATGGAACAGATGCGCCGCGAGATGGAAGAGGAGATACAACGCATCAAGCAACTCTACCTCGAAGCGCAGCGCCAGTGGCAACAGCAGGGGAGTGGTAAAGGGAACTCTACCGGGGTTCCCCCAACGCATGAGGTCGTGCGACGGGTGCCGATTGTGGAGAGCAACGACGAGAAGACCATCTGAGACGTGAAGCGTGACGAGTGACAAGCGGCCTTTTGCGCATCACGCCTCAGTCGGGCAGGGCGGTCCCGGCATTAGCCCCAACGGCAGTGGTCTCTATCCCTCGTGCCGCCCTGATGTCTGTGTCGCGCCGGGGCAGGGGAACGCGATAGAGTCCCACGTCGAGCGGGAGATGGACGCGGGGGACACGACCACGATGACCTACCATCACGCGAGCAAATACCACCGGTTGGCGACGGCGAACGAGCCGCTGCATCGGACGACGCAGCCGGGTGACTTCCCCTCCGATGACCCCCACTCAGGCAACCGCGCAACTTTTGAATTTCTTTGGCGTCTGCTGAAGCCGGTCTGAATACCTTGTTGACCTTTCAGAGAAACTGGAGGAATGAGCATGAAAAAGGTAGCCATCTTTCTACCTGGCGACTATCGCCCGAAGCCGAACGAGTGGGCGACGCCGCAGGCAACGGAGGCGACGAATCAACTCGTCGCCGCCCTGAGGAAGTTGGGGCGCAAGCCTTACGTGGTCAAGGGCTTCATCCGCAAACCTGATGAAGCCATCAGCAAGTTAGGACCGATTGAGGACCCGATGGTGGGCGTGTTCGTCCACTGGACCTACGCGCCGCACACCTGCGACGGCGTGGTGGGCAAAGACAACCCGCTGCTGCTGGCGTCCAATTTTTCAGGGACGTGGCCGGGGCTGGTCGCGCTGCTCAACACCAGCGCATCGCTGTGGAGCATTAACCGTCCCCACTCGCGGGTGTGGACAGATGCGAAGGATTGGACAAAAGACAAGACCTTCATGGCGCGATTGGACGAATGGTGTAGCACCGGGCAGATTCGCTACCGCGAGGACGAACTGCACTACTCCGCGCCGGTCTCGGAGGACGCGGTGAAGATTGCTCAGAGCGTCGTGGATGACATCAAAAAGCGGCGCGTGCTGGCGCTCATGCTCGGCGATACCTCGATGGGGATGATTAACGGCTACTTCGGGGCGCGGATGCTGGCCAAGCACGGCTTCGCGGAGCACAAAGTTGACCAGGCGTGGCTGCCCGTGCGCATGCAGCAGGTCAAGGACCGGCGTGTGGAGGACGCTTTCCAGTTGGTTTGTGACAAAGGCGTGACCT
>JANWYM010000426.1 GCA_025055355.1 Abditibacteriales bacterium | reverse complement strand
CCACGACGCCCAAAACCGTAACCATCAAAGCCACCAGCCTCGCTGACCCCACCAAAGAAGCGCTGGCAGCGGTTCGCCTGCCTGAAGTCAGCATCAGCGTCCGCCCCGACGACGCCCAGGTCTTCGCTGGTGACTCCCTGCAGTTCACCGCCCGCCTCAGCGGCACGAGGGAAAACGCAGTGCGCTGGAGCATTGAGGGCAACGAAGGCGACATCACTCAATCCGGGCTTTTCACCGCCCCCACCCGCGTCGAGCAACCTTTGCTCATCAAGGTCAAAGCCACCAGCGCGGCGGACCCCAGCAAGTGCGCGGTGGTAACGGTCCGAGTCAAACCGAGGAAATGAAACGTTGACACGTTGGCACGTTGAAACGTGCCAACGTGTCAACGTGCTAACGTGCTGGAGTTTTTATGCAGCGCGTCGGTTTTCTCATCAAAGTCAAGCCTGATAAAATCGAAGAATACAAAAAGATCCATGCGCAGGTCTGGCCTGAACTGCTCGCCGAACTGAAAGCGGCGGGCATCCGCAATTACAGTTTGTGGCTGCGCCCGGACGGGTTGGAGTTCGGCTACCTCGAATGTGACAACTGGCAGGCGACGTGCGACTACCTCGCCAAAAGCGAAGTCCACACTCGTTGGCAGATTTACATGCAGGACTACCTTGACTCGCCCATTGCCGGCGAAAGCGCGCAGCCGATCGAGATGCTGGAGATGTCGTTTCTGCTGGAGTGAAACGTAATGCGCCTTCAGGTCACCGCCGTCCAAGCCCGCTGGTCGCTCGACATGTATCTCGATGCGATGGCGTTTGAGGGTCGCATTCGCCGTTTGATGGACTGGGCGAACGAGCGGCGCGACGCGGACCTGCCGCATCTCGTCGTCTTCCCGGAGTTCATCGGTTTGCCGCTGATTTTTCTGGACGTGGGCGACGCGGTCAGGGACTGCCTCCGCTGGCGCGAGGCGGGCATGGTGTTAGCACAGCGCTACGGCGAGGACATCGTGCCATACTGTCATCGGTTCGGCGTCGGCGCTACGCGCGGGTTGCTGCTCGCGCTGAGCGGGAAGGTTCATGACGTTTACGTCCAGACGTTCGCGCAAGCCGCTGCTGAATATCGCTGCTACATCGTGGCGGGCAGTGCCGCGCTGCCCGACTTCGTTGACGACAAGCCCCGCGACGGCAACGTTTACAACGTCTCCTACTTCTTCGCTCCCGACGGTTCGCTCATTGGCACGCAGAAGAAAGTGCATCTCCTCGAAGAGGAAGGCAGCCCTGAAGGACTTGACCTCGCCCCCACCCCCGCTGCTGACGTGCGCGCTTTCCCCACCGAGTTCGGCAGCGTCGGGATCGCCCTCTGCCTCGACGCCTTCCACGATGACGTGATGCGCGCCCTCGCCGCGCAGGACGCACGCCTCATCGCCCAACCCAGCGCGAACCCCCGCGCGTGGGACGAATGGCAAGCCGCCGACTGGAAGCGCGGACTCTACCAAAAGGTGCAAGACTTCCCCGCCCTCCAATCCGGCGTCAACCCCATGATGGTCGGCTACTTGTTCGCGTGGGACGACGAACTCTCCTGCCAAGGTCGCTCCGCGATTGTCACCCAAGCCGACCTCACCCCTGACGGCTCCGGCTACGTCGCCATCGCCTCCAATCAGCCGTGGGGGCGATACACAAAAGAGGAAATCGTGACGGCGGAGCTGGAGTTGTGATGCCATCATGAATGCCCCATAGCCCCGCTGCCGATGCACCGCGTCCAGCAGGCGCACGTCCACAGGGGAGTCATTGCGGGCGATGGTCACCGCCGAGTGATGCAGAAGGATGCCGATTGGGGTGATAGTGTTGGCACGCGAAATTGCCTCTCACGCTTCCCAGCCCCACGAAGAACGCACTGCTGACGGCTATCCCCATTCTGCGCAGAAGGCGGCGCGTTCGTCCCCTTGGACCTGCCGCCACGTGAGGTTGGGCGGCTGCCCTTAAAAGTCAGGTTTGAGCCACGCCGCTGCCCGTTGGGCTGGACGCATCGGAGGGGCAGAGAAGCACCTGCCGCGCGTCGAGATAATCTGCGAGGTCGTGGAGCCACACCGGCACTTGACCAGGCGCGCCCGCTCGCGGAAGATGCCCCATGCTGTCCGCCAGATGGCAACCCGCCCCCAGCAAGAACGGTCATGGGGGTTCCCAATGGGGTGTTCCTTCGTGCACACCAGCCCAGCCGCGGAGACGGGGGCAATGGCGGCGCTGACTATGAGAAGGCGCACAACGCGCCCTGTCCTTCCCGTTGTGAGCCGAGAAGATGGGGGCAAGAGGTCATTCTTCACTTGGTCAACGGGCAAGCCCAGTTCGAGCCGTCCGACAAAATCCACACGCAGGGCAACGAGCTGGGGGTGGACAACAAGCGGATTGTGGTGAAGATGGCGGGATAATCTGTCGCAAGCGGCTCGCCCCCTACAGAGTCCCCTGCCTTATCGAGTTCCGCGATTCCCCGCCCAAGGCGGGGGTGAGGCGACGCTGCGGGCGATTGGGAAGGATTTGTGGCTCATCATGCTATTGGAGCAAACCGTGAGCGTAGACCCCGCAGGGCTTAACCTGCCCGTCTGGTCTCAACACTTGCTGAGAGGAGGCTTCTGCTCGGAGACGGGCAAGTGCTCCTACACTCCACCTGCGCCGATGCGCGCCCCGGGCGTTTCTGGGGCTTGACATCCTCCCTTGCCTGTGATAACCTTTGACCTACCCTGAGCGGACTCAGGGCATCCCTGGAACGATGGAGGTGGTCTGTGTTCCTGACAGCGCACGGTGGACGCGGCGCAATCGTCCTCTTGATGCTTGCCGCGTTCAGCCAGAGTCAGTGGCTCGGCTCCGCCAAGGGGAACGCCACAGCCAGCCCGGATGAAAGGAAAAATCCGAAACCCGCAGCATGGGTGCTGCTTATCGCCGAGGGGAAGCGGCAACGTATCCTCACCCAAGCGCGGACAGTCAAGGAACTGTTCATAGCACACAACATTCCCCTTAACGATTATGACCGCGTCGAACCCGCGCTCTCCACGCCCGTTCGCAACTTTTTGAAAGTGCGCATTACACGGGTGCGGGTGGAGACGATAACGCAGCAAAGGACAATCCCCTATCAAACCGAGTTCCGTTATAGCCCAGTCCTTCGCCGGGGCGAGAGCAAAGTCGTCCAAGCGGGCGAGCCCGGCATTGCCGAGCGAGAGGTCAAGGTCTGGTTCAAAGACGGTCGGGTATCTCTGCGGGAACCGGGCGAAACCAGAATCGTGAAGCCGCCGGTGAACCGCGTCGTGATGGTGGGCAGCCGAGGACTGTTGGCATCGCGCGGCGTGCGCGTGCGTAAGGTCATGACGATGATTGCCACCGGTTACAGCCCCGACCCCCGCGACAATGGCAAGGGACCGTATGGACGCACGTCCACGGGCTTGCTCGCGGGATACGGGACGGTGGCTGTCGACCCGCGTGTCATCCCTTACGGCACGCGGCTCTACGTGGAGGGCTATGGATTCGCCATCGCCGGTGACTGCGGCAGCGCGATTAAGGGGAATCGCATTGACCTGTGCTACGATTCCTACGAACGCGCCCAACTGGTCGGACGGCGGAAGGTTAAGGTCTTCATCTTGGAGTGACAATGGACACAAACGTTCCGCCGTGACCATCATGCTCTTCCCCCTCCTACGAGGGGAGGGGGATAATGGTCACGGCGGAACGTTTGAGGCGATGGTTGATGGTGGGCGCTTTCGTGAGCCCTGAGCCATTAACCATCAACCATGATTCATTGACCCGGTTATATTCCCCCCGCGTCGTGCGCGATCTGCTGGCGCGCTACGGGGTGCAGCCCCAGAAACGCTGGGGACAGAACTTCCTGATTGACGGCAACATCCTTGGTAAAATCGTCAACGCCGCTGAGTTGACGCCCGAAGATGTAGTGCTGGAAATCGGTGCAGGTTTGGGCGTTCTCACCCGCGCTCTGGCGGAGCGTGCTCGCGTCGTCATTGCCATCGAGAAGGACCCGCGCCTCCTCGCGGCTCTCCGGGAAACGCTCCATGACCTCCCCAACGCGCGCGTCGTGCAAGGTGATGCGTTGCAGGTCTCGTGGGAAGACCTGCTCAATGAATACAGTTCACGCCGCACGCTTGACGTTGCCCGCAAAGTCGTCTCCAACTTGCCTTACAGCATCAGCAAACCTATCCTGCAACGCCTGAGCGCATCGCGCTCTTTGTTCTCGCGGATGGTCCTGACGGTGCAAAGGGAGGTCGCCGAGCGTTTGGCTGCCGCACCGGGAACGAAGGTGTATGGTGCACTGTCCGTCATCACGC
>JANWYM010000425.1:3841-4313 GCA_025055355.1 Abditibacteriales bacterium | reverse complement strand
AGTCGAGATGACGCGCCGACGCGAGGGGCGCAGCCTGAGTCAGTTGCTCTGCCGCCCCTGTCCCTACTGCGAAGGCAAAGGGCGCGTGCGCTCGGCGGCGACGGTCGCCATCGAACTGCGGCGCAAACTCGAACGCCTATCGCGGCGTTCCCGCGCGGAGGCGTTTCATGTCACTGTTCACCCCGAAGTCGCCGCCTTCTTTGTCGGCTCCGACGGCGAGTGGGCGTCCGCGTTGGAAGAGGCCTTAGGCAGAAAGGTCTTCATCTCAGCGGACGAGCGGGCGCACATCGAGCGGACGGAGATCGTCGCCACCAGCGAAAAAGAAGCCGCCGCCCTGCAAACACCGCTCCACGCCGGTGACCTCCTCCCCATTGCCCCCCCCCCCCCCCCCCAAACCCCAAAAGACCCCCCAATAGGGAGCGGGCAACACAGGGGTGTTAAAAATGCCCCACCGAAAAAAAACCACATGCCA
>JANWYM010000425.1:0-3831 GCA_025055355.1 Abditibacteriales bacterium | reverse complement strand
ACGCCGGTGACCTCCTCCCCTTGCCCGCCCGCCCACGCACCTATCCCGAACAGTCCCCCCAATTCGTCTGCGTCGACCACTGGCTTGTTCAACTTCCCGACGCTAAAAACACCGACTTCCACCGCGCCATCCTCCACATCCAGCGCGTCGAGCGCTGGTTCGCTATCGGCGCCATCATCCCTCCCTCGAAAATGGGAGGATAAGGCTCCCGCCGAGCCGGCTTGGATGATTCCCTCTACTCATCCCCTCTGCAGGGCGTTCATTCATACGGCACCTTCTCCGCCTTGCCGCTCTTCGCCGATTTCTCCGCCGTCTCGATGACGCCAATCACGCGGCGGGCGAGTTCGGGCTTGATGATGAGTTCCTCGCCCCGCAGAAGGTGGGCGGCGACGTTGCGATAGTAGGCGTGCCAGTCACTGGGCTTATAGCGGACGCTGCCCTCGACGGGAATGTTGTCGACCATGACGCGCACCTTGAAACTCCCTCCACCCTCGTCCACGATCGCGCCCTTTGTGCCCAAAATCCGCCAGCGGGGCTTGCCCGCCAGGCAGATGTGGCTCAGGTGAACGTGCGCGCTCTGCCCGCCTTTGAAACGAATGAACGCCTGCACATCGTCCTCGTTCGTCGTGTCCTTCCACACGAGGTCTTGCTGATACACGCCGGTAATCGTGTCAATTTTGGACGGGATGATTTGCAGCAGCCACCAGATATAATGCGCGCCCCAATCGTAAAACGCCCCGCCGGAAATCCTCTTGTCCGCCCGCCACCAGAGCCCGTGATGATGATACCCGCCGCCATACATCTCGACGTGAAACACCTCGCCGATGATGCCTTTGTCAATCGTCTCCTGAATCGCCAAGAAATCGCCGTCCCAGTGGCGGTTATGAAAGGTCGAAAGCATCACGTCAGCTTTCTTCGCGGCGGCAATCATTGCGTCGGCTTCCTTGACCGTGAGGCACATCGGCTTCTCCACGATGACGTGCTTGCCCGCTTTCAAACACTTGAGCGCCAGCGGCGCGTGCGTGTTATGCGGCGTCACGATGGTCACAAGGTCAACGTCTGCCTTCTTCAACATCGCGCCGACGTCGTTGAAAGTCTCGACATGCGGAAAATCCTGCCGCGCCGCTGCCGTCCGCGTCGGGTCAATATCACAGATGGCGACACACTGCAACCCCTCCGTCGCGTTCATCCACTCCGCGTGCGCCTTCCCCATGTTAAACGCCCCACCGTAACCGACGACCGCGCCGCGCATCATGTCTGCCTTCATTGGCGTTCTCCTCTCTTCTTTTCTGTGTGGCGATGATTATACACGAAACAGGAGCGGTTGTCATTTGTTTGTTCTGCGTGTCCATGTTATAATACCGCCCGTCACAAAGACCCAGGAACCAGATGAGGTGGAAGGAGATGGGCAATATTTTCTGCAAATCTTGTGAGCGTATGGACGAAATACCCGACGCGTCTATTGCCCTCGTTGTCACCTCGCCGCCTTACTGGAACGCGATTGATTATGAGCAGCACGTCGCCGACCCAACGGCGTGGTATCGCACACGACGGGGCGGACCCTATGAAGAATATCTGCACTGGCTGCGAGTGTGCTTTACCGAAGTATTCCGTAAACTCAAGCCAGGTGGTTTTTGCGCTGTCGTCGTTGGCACGGTGTTGCACGAGCGCAAGCAGTATCCGCTCTCGCACCACTTCGTCAGCCTGATGGAGGAACTCGGCTACGAGTTTTATCAGGACATCATTTGGTCAAAGGTGACGGGGGGCGTTAAGCGGGCGGGCGTAACGATCCAACACCCGTTCCCCGGCTACTATTGCCCCAACATCATGACCGAGAACATTCTCATCTTCCGCAAACCAGGACCGCGCATTTACGAGGGACGAACGGAGGAGGACAAGGAACGCAGCCGCTATGATATTGACTTCATCTTCACACGCGAACTCGCCAACAATATCTGGCACATCGCGCCCGTGCCGCCGAACCACTTGCCTCATCCCGCTCCGTTTCCAGAAGAAATCCCCTATCGTCTCATCATGCTTTACTCTTACGTCGGTGACGCCGTGCTCGACCCGTTCAACGGCATCGGCACAACGACGAAGGTTGCCCGCGCACTGGGGCGCGACTACTACGGCTATGAGGTTCAGTCCAAGTATGTTGAAGTCGCCTTGAAGCGCCTTAACGAACCGCTGAGGCTACGCGACCAACTCATTCCTATTTACGAGAAAGTTCCTGTTACTGATTCGGTCTATCGCCGTAGCCTTGAGAACCATGAACAAGAGGAAGGAGAGACAACCAATGGTCATTAGCCCAGACCTTAGATGCTTTCTATCCAGAAGAAGGCTTTGCTCCTCTCTGTGACGATTGCGCTGTCACATACATAAAAGGAGAAACGCAGCGGGCGGAATGTGAGAATAGAAAGCGGTGAAAAACATTTATGCGCACAGCAATTATTCTGGGGGCTGGAATCGGTCACAAAATCTTCCCCTACGACACCCTGCGGCAAAAAGCCGCCTTACCGATTGCCAACGTCCCCATCGTGCGACGGCTGGTGGGTGACTTGCGCGCGCTGGGCGTGGTGCGCTTCGTCGTCGTCGTGGGGCACTTCGCGGGGCAGGTGCGCGAAGCGTTGGCGGGCGAGCCGAACGTGGAGTTCGTCCCGCAGCCGCAACCCGACGGCACGGCGGCGGCGGTCAGCCTCGCCCTGCCGCGTATCGAGGACGATTCTTTCCTCGTCGCCTACGGCGACATCGTGACTTCTGTTGAAAACTTGAAGGCACTCATCCGCCACTTTCAGGAAACTGGCGCGGAAGCCGCCGCGCTCGTGCAGCCGTTGGGAAGCCGCCGCGCCGGTAGTTGGATATGCGCCGAGGTGAGCGGCGATTGCGTGCGCGAGTTCTTGGGGCATCCACGCAATGCTTCGCACCGCGTCGGCGGAGTGTATGCGCTGCGCAAGAGCATCGCGCCTTATCTGGAACGCAACCCCGGCATCATGCGATCCGTGGAGGTCGGCGACATGCCCGCGCCTGAAGCGGAACTGGAGCAGTCGCTACAACTGTGGCTTGAGGACGGGCGCGAGATCGCAGCCGTCGAGACGGTTGGTTTTCACGTGGACGTGGACAAGCCGTGGCACATCCTTGAGGCAAATCGCGCCGTCATCGCGGACATGGCGCGGCACGTGGACAGGGACATCATCCCCGCCTCCGCCAAAATCTCCGAGAAAGCCGAAATCGGCGGGCGGTTGATTCTGGGTGAGAACTGCGTTGTCGGCGCACGCGTCGTCACGTCGGGCGTGCTGTGGGCGGGCGCGGGAACGGAAATCACCAACGGCGCGATACTGCAAGGGGATGTCGTCATCGGTCAACACTGCCGGGTGCGCGATTACTGTCAAGTCGGGGGGCGCACAACGTTAGGCGACCATTGCATTTTCGGTCACGGCGCGGAGGGGTCGGGCGTGTTCTTCGACCGCGTGTATCTGTATCACTACTGCGAGGTTTGGGGCGTGTTCGGCAGCGCGCTGGATGTGGGCGCGGCGACGGTGTGCGGCAACCTGCGCTTCGACGATGCCGAGACGATTCACACCGTTCATGGGCGGCGTGAAATCCCCGAAGTCGGCGCGAATGCGGCATATTTTGGCGACTACACTCGCACCGGCGTCAACGCCATCATCATGCCCGGCGTCAAGGTCGGCTGCTACAGCATCGTTGGTCCCGGCGTCATCCTCTACGAAGATGTCCCCCCGCGCACCCTCGTGCTGGCGAAACAGGAACTCATCAAAAAGCCGTGGGGACCGGAGCGATATGGGTGGTGAAGCGTGAAGCGTGGAACGGGAA
>JANWYM010000424.1 GCA_025055355.1 Abditibacteriales bacterium | reverse complement strand
CTTGTCTTAAGCCATGCGCGGGATGCTTCGCTCCGCCCCGAATGACATCCTGACGGCATCGTGACTCTCAAGACAACCTCTGACGTAGGACACATTACACGTCAGGAGTCAAGCGTATGGCACAGCATTATGTTATTGGGGTAGACGTGGGGACCGCCAGCGTGCGCGCGGGGGTGTTTGACCTCGCGGGGAAACTTCGGGCGTCGGCGGTGGAGCCGATTCAGATTTTCCGCCCGCAGGAGAATTTTGCGGAGCAGTCGTCGGAGGACATCTGGGAGCAAACGGGCAAAGTCGTGCGCCGGGCGGTGGCGGACGCAGGCGTCAAAGCAGAGGACGTTATCGGCATCAGTTATGACGCCACATGCTCGCTGGTGGCGCTCGACCGCGACAATCAGCCCATCACGATTTCGCCCACAGGGAGTCGCGCGCAGAATATCGTGATGTGGATGGACCACCGCGCCATCGGCATCGCCGACGAAATCAACGCGCAGGGACATGATGTCCTCAAATATGTCGGCGGCAAAATCTCGCCCGAAATGGAGCCGCCTAAACTCAAGTGGATTAAGCAGAACCTCCCCGATACTTGGAGGAACGTCGGTAAGTTCTTTGACCTCGCCGATTTCATGGTGTATCAGTCCAGCGGCGTGGACGTGCGGAGTCTCTGCACCGTCGTCTGCAAGTGGGGCTATCTCGGACACGAGGGCGAGTTCGGCAGATGGGACAGGAGTTTCTATGAGCAAATCGGGCTGGCTGACTTGTTCGATGGCGGCAAGGTCACGGACGACGTGCGTCCGATGGGAACGTTCGCGGGCAACCTGACGCCGGCTACGGCGCGGCATCTGGGTCTGCATGAAGGCGTCGCCGTTGGCGTGGGCATCATTGACGCCCACGCGGGAGGCGTCGGCGTGTTAGGTGCCGTGTGGGAGGGCGAAGACGGCACGCCGCTGGAGAAACTGGAAACCGCCCTCGCGCTCATCGGCGGCACGTCGTCGTGTCACATGGCGGTCTCGCGGGAGCCGAGGTTCATCCCCGGCGTGTGGGGTCCTTACTTTGGCGCGATGCTGCCGGGGATGTGGCTGACCGAGGGCGGACAGAGCGCGACGGGTGGGTTGATTGATTACGTCATTAGCGACAACGCGCAAGCCGCTGCCCTGCAAGCGCAAGCGCAGCAAAGCGGGTGCAGCGTTTATGAAATCCTCAACGACATCGTGCAGCACCACACGCCGCGTTGGACGAAAGACCTACACGTTCTAGACTACCATCACGGCAACCGCTCACCCAAAGCCGACCCGCACGCCAAGGGCGTCGTAGACGGATTGACGCTGGACACTTCCCTGGAGTCCGTCGCCAAACGTTACTACGCGACAATTCAGGCGTGCGCCTACGGCACGCGCGACATCATTGAGGCGATGAACGCTGCAGGCTACCGCATTGAGCGCATCTTCGCCACCGGCGGTGGCACGAAAAACCCCGTGTGGCTGCAGGAGCATGCGGACATCACGGGTTGTGCCATCGTCCTCGCCCAGGAAGCCGAGGCGGTGATGCTGGGGTCGGCGATTTTAGCGGCGGTAGCCGCAGGCGCGTTCCCCAATATCCCCGCCGCGATGAAAGCCATGTCGCACGCGGGCGCAGTGATTCAACCCAATCCCGCACACGCCGAGTATCATCAGGCGAAATTTGAGATTTACCGCGAGATGTATGAGGAGCAGTTGAGGAGACGAGCGCGGATGGCGAGGTTCTAAGAGCCTATCCGAAAAACTTGCTATCTCCCTTTACCGGGAGGACCATAGGGGGTTGTTGGCTGGCTCTAAACCTCCCCCAACCCCTCCTTGATAAGGAGGGGGGAGTTTTCGGATAGGCTCTAAGAGCCCACCCGAAAAACTGGGTGGCGCAGGCTTCCAGCCTGCATCAAGTGCCGACAGGACGTCGGCGCTATGCGATTTTCGGGTAGGCTCTAAGCGAGGATAGATGTCTCGCCTGCCGTGTCGGCTGAGGCGCCCAACCTACGTTAGTGAAGCAATCCCCGTTGCATGAAAATGTCATTGCGAGCGTGGCGAAGCAATCCCCGTTGTATAAAGATGTCATTGCGAACGCGGCGGAGCAATCCCCATATAAAACATTGCGAGCGCGGCGAAGCAATCCCCGTTGTATGATGTCATTGCGAGCGCAGCGAAGCAATCCCCCCTGCTGCATCTCTCTCCTCTGCAGGAGGTTGTTTCACTGCGCCCGCAATGACATCAGGGGTCAGGGCAAAAAGCCACCACGCGCCGCTTGCCCCACTCCTGTCCCCTTGAGGGAGGAGGCAAAGGATATCAGCCACGACATGACTTTACTTTAGTTGTGGGCAGATGGTCTTGACAAGGGCGTAGATGAAATTTATACTAAGTCTAAATTCACTCTCAACCGGCGTGAACCATGTCTCGGGACAACACCAACAAACGAAACTATCTGACGTCGCAGCGTCAAGCGGTGCTGGATGTGATACGCGAGGCGGGGGAGCATCTGACCGCGCAGGAGATTTTCGACCGCGTGCGGGCGAAGATGCCGCGCCTCGCTTACGGCACGGTCTACAACGCGCTGCGCCACCTCAAAGAAAGCGGTTTGGTGCGCGAGTTGAAGTTCGGCGACGCCGCCAGCCGTTACGACGCGAAGGTGGAGCGGCACGACCACGTCGTGTGCGTGCGCTGCGGGGCGATGATGGATTACGAGGTCTCAGGGATCGAGTCCCTGGTCAAAGAAGCCGCCCGGCGCACGAAGTTCACCATCCTTGACGCGCACGTCGAGTTCAAGGGCGTGTGTCCACGCTGCCGTTGAGAGAGGAAGCAGTGACAGGAGGTTTTTTTCATGGCGACGAAGAGACATGCGAGCGACAACATTGTAGGACACGGCGATTTGACCAAGCGGGTCGGGGTGGAGCAGATCCGGGCGCGGGGCGTGGATGTGGAGAAGTTGATTGACCTCCTCATTGACGCCGCCGGGGCGGAGTTCACGACTTACTACTACTACACGATCCTACGCATGTATCTGGCGGGGAACGAGGATTACAAGGAGATTTGTGAGGACGCCCGCCTCGAGGACCGCGCGCACTTTGAGTTAATTACGCCGCGCATCTACGAGTTGGGCGGCTCGATTCCCAAAGACATCCGCGAGTTCGCCGACCGCGCGGGTTGCCCTGACGCTTACCTGCCGGACGACCCGACGCCCACGAACATCCTGACCGTGCTGCTGGAAGCCGAGCGCTGCGCGATCCGGACGTGGAGCGAGATCTGCGACTTGACGTTGGGCAAGGACCCGCGCACTTACGACATGGCGTCGCGCATCCTGCAGGAGGAAATCGAGCACGAGGCGTGGTTCATTGAGTTGCTGAGCAAGGAGCGCGACGGCGTGGTGCGTCCGTCGGGGCACTTCCGCCGTGGCACGCCGGGCGAGGCACCTTACAGCAAGAACTTGGGCTTCTACAACCCGTAGAACGTGCCAACGTTCCCACCTCTCAACGTGGCAACGGACCCCAAGACGTATCGAGTGACTTTCATTTTGCCCGACGGCAGCGAGACCTGCCTGGAGGTCGGCGAGGACGAGCGCCTCTACGCCGCCGCCTGCCGGGCAGGTCTCAACCTGCCGTGTCTGTGTTTGCAGGGCTGGTGCATCACCTGCGCGGCGCGGGTGGAGGGCGAAGGTGCATGGGACCAGTCCCTGTCGCTGCGTTACTTCCCCCAAGACCGCGAGGCGGGGTTCATTCTCCTCTGCACCGCCCGACCGCGCTCCGACCTGCGCATCCGCACTCATCAGCGCGTCGCCCTGCGTGATTACCGCATCTCGCGCAAACTCCCCACGCCAAGAGGTTGAATTGGTCGGTTGGTGAGTTGGTCAATACCCATGAACCAATTCACCAATAAGACCTTTTGCAAAAGTTCTGTTATGCCAGGACTTTTGCAAAAGGTCTATTGGGTCATGCTATTTGTGCAGCGCGAAATCGAACGCTACCGCTGCCACGATTGCGTTCTGCAAGTCAGGGACGAACGCGGGCAGCCGCTCGCGGGCGCGGAGATTTCGGTCTATCAGGTCTCCTCTGACTTCCGCGTCGGCGCGCGGTGGTCGCCAGCGGAAAACGTGACGGACTTCGCCCGTTATGCGGAGCGCGTGGCGATGTGGGGGACGCATCTTCTCCTCTCCGCACCGCCACCGCCTGACCTGGCGGATCAGTGTCAAGCGCGCGGCGTTCAGTTCGCCACCGAAAGTGGCGGCGTCAGTCTGCGGTTGCCTTCGCTGCAGCGATGGCACATGGCGGCACTGCGGCGTTTCTTAGTCGAAACGGCTGAACAGCG
>JANWYM010000423.1 GCA_025055355.1 Abditibacteriales bacterium | reverse complement strand
AGAGAACCGTGAACCCGCAGATTGATCGTATATCCAGCAATAATCAGTCCAGCGTTGCCGTCGGCGCTACGAAGCGCGCCGTCGTTATCGGCGTCCTCCTGTCGGCGGCGGTCGCGGTGTGGATTCACTACGCTGAACTCATCCTCGGCGGGCGGCGCGGGCATACCGCGCTGGCGAACACTTCGATCCCCGTCGGTGCGTTCTTCGCCCTGCTGCTGCTGATATGCGTCAATCTCGCGGTGCGCCGATGGCTACCGCAGCGCGCTCTGCGGCAGCAGGAACTCCTCGTCGTTTACGTCATGATGGCGTCGGCGACGGTGGTCGGCTCATCGGGCGGGATTCATTTTCTCGTGCCATCGTTGGCGTCGGCGTTTTACTTCGCCACTCCAGAGAATCGCTGGTTTCAATTTCAACCGTTCATCCCGCGCTGGCTGGCGCCCCGCGACCGCACGGCGTTGAAGGACTTCTTTGTCGGCGACGCTTCGGTGCCGGTGGACGTTTGGTTGGTGCCGGTGCTGGTGTGGAGCGGGTTTCTGTTCATCGTCCTGCTGGCGACGCTCGCGCTGTGTTCGCTGATGCGACGGCAGTGGGTGGACAACGAGCGCCTCACCTTCCCCACCGTTGTTCTCCCCACCGCCCTGACTGAGGACGGCGCGCCGCTGCTGCGTGACCGTGCGCTCTGGATGGGCGCGGCGATTCCGCTGTTGATTGGGCTGCTCAACACCGCGCATGAAAACTTCCCCGTCGTGCCGGGCATTCAGGTGCGGCAAACGGATTTGTCACCCTACTTCACCAGCCCGCCATGGAACGCGATGGGCTACACGCCGATGAGTTTCTATCCGTTCGTCATCGGCATCGCGTTCCTGCTGTCGGCGGAGGTCACGTTCTCTTGCTGGTTCTTCTACCTGTTCACGAAGTTCGAGCAAGTGATGTCCGCCGTGTGGGGGCTGAAAGGGTTGCCCGGTGCGCGCCCCATTTCCACGCCGCCGTTCCTCGACCATCAGGGCGCGGGGGCGTTCATCGGCATCGTGGTTCTAACGCTCTACTTCGGGCGGCGGCACGTCGCCAACGTCATCAGGGCGGCGTGGCATGGCGCGCCCGCCGACGAACGCGAAGCCCTCGCCCCGCGCACTGCTGTCCTCCTGCTGGGCGGATGCTTTCTCGCGCTGTATGCCTTCTGTCGTGTCGCGGGAATGTCGGCGTGGACGCCGTTGGTGCTGTTGGGACTGGTGTTCATCTACATGACCGCCGCCACCCGCGTGCGCGCCGAAGCGGGCAACGCGTGGCTGTTCGGACCCAGAGTTGACCCGAACACCTTGGTCGTCAGCACGTTCGGCTCATCGGTGCTGCCGCTGCCCGACTTGACCATCATGTGTTACTTGCAGTTCCTTACCACCTTCGACCTGCGCTGCCTCTCGATGCCGCACCAGTTGGACGGCATGAAGATGGCGGCGCAAGTCCGTCTTCGTCCGCGCGCGTTGGTGCTGCCGATTCTCATAGCGACGGCGGTGGTGCTGGGCGTGTCCTTCTGGAGCGGACTAAAAATCTGGTATGCATACGGCGCGCTGTCCAAAGCCGACGCGTGGCGCACGACGATGGGCAAGGCGCCGTTCGAGAACTTAGCGAGCCTGTTGTCCAACCCCCTGCGCCCGGATTTGCCCGGCACGATGGCAGTGCTCGCCGGTCTGCTGGTCACGTTGGGCATTGCTTTCGCCCGCTCGCGCTGGCTGTGGTGGCCTCTGCATCCCGTCGGCTACGCGGTAGCGAACACGCCCACCATGCAAGCCATCTGGGTGCCGTTTCTGCTGGGTTGGGCAGCGAAGACGGCGGTGCTGCGCTACGGCGGGTTGCGAGTATATCGCCGCTGCCTGCCGTTTTTCTTGGGGCTGATTTTGGGTGATTTCATCAACGGCGGGTTCTGGACGCTGGTGGGCTGCTTCGTGCCGGAGATGAGGGTATATCCGATCAACTGGTAAAAAAGGAATCGTCCTCGTCGCCGTAGTCGGCTGTTTCCGAACCGATAAACGACCGATTACGATGACGAGGACAATCTTCGGAGAGACAAAAATATGAGACTGCTTTTTCTATCCCTGTCTGTTGTCGCTGTCCCCATTCTTTGCCTCCGTCTGCCCGCAACCGCCGGCGTCCTGCGCGGCGAACCCGTTGCGCTCGCTGTTGTGCCTAATGCGCCGTTAACGCGCGACCGCCACACGACGCTGCTGGCGCACTTTGATTCGCCAAGCAGCAACGATGCTGACTACGCGCGCACGCATCGGCAGGAGGTCGGCTTTCAGAGTGACCCGTCCGCGCCGGGGAAGTTCGGCGGTGGGGTGGCGATGACGGGCGCGAACGGTTACGTTATGTTCTCTGGGCTGGACAACGTGGCGCCACTGCGCGGCACAGTGGAGTTCTGGGCGAAATCGCGGGGTGAGACGCCGATTTGGAACGACGGCAAGGCGCACTGGTTCTTCGTGGCTTACCCGGAGCGGGCGGGGTTCTCTGTGGCGGAAGGCATGGCACCGTATCATTTAGGCGTGTTCAAGTCCGCTGACAATCACCTGGTGTTCAACGTCCTGCAAAGAAGCGTGGCGCGTTACAGTCTGGGCGTGCAACTGAGCGGGGCGGACGGTTGGCAGGTGCGCGTGCCTGTGGAACGATTGGCGGCGGGGGATTGGCATCACATCCTCGCCTCCTACGACTTGCAGCCGCCGGGGCGGTTGTGGCTGCTGGTCAACGGTCAGGGTGTGACCGCGCCCCTCGGCTTGCCGCCCACCGCGCCCAAGCCCAACCCGGGCTACCAAATCATCTTCGGTGGTTTAAGCGGGCTGCCGGGCGACAACGTGCGCACCTCCGACTGCAATTTGGATGAACTCCGTTTGCAGGCGACGACGGTGGCGGCACGGCTTAAAGGCGCGGCAACGCAAGTGCAATCCGTGGACGAAGCGCGGCTGCTGGCGTGCGAGGACGTAGTGCGAGCGACCCTGGATAAACTGCTCTCCCTTCAGCGGCACGGCGGATGGCACGACTTCTATCAGTTCCCCACTTACGAGCCGGCGGAGTGGGGCTGGTTCGGGCGGGGCATCAACCTCTGGTTCACGACCAACGCGGACGTGGGCAACCTGCTGCTGCGGGCGTGGCGGGTGTGGGGCGATGACCGCTACCTCGACGCGGCGATAGATTTGGCGCGGATGTTCGAGGAGACGCAGTTCCCGTTGGGCGGCTGGAATTACCACTATGCCTACACGCGAGGCAGGTTCATCCCCAGCAGCGACCGCGCCTACATCGCGCAGTCCATGCAGAGCAACCAGATTCGCTTCCTGACTTTTCTGGGCGGCTTGACCGGCGATGAACGCGCCAAGTCCGTCGTCCGCAAAGCGATGGAGTTTCACCTGCAAGCGCAAGGCGCGGGTGGCTGGTGGGGTTGGGAGGCGTACCCGCTGACATCGCACAAAGGACCTTACGGACACCCCGCCCTCAACGACGCGGTGACGCCGCAGGCGATGCAAGACCTGTTTGTCATGTATTGGCTCATCCGCGACCCGCGCTGTGTGGATGCCATCTACAAAGGCGCGGAGTGGATTCTCGCCGCACAACTGGGCGCGCCGACCTCCGGCTGGGCGGACCAGTATGACGAGAACAACAAGCCGGTGTGGATGCGCCACTACGAGCCGCCTGCTGTCTCGATGCAAGCCATCAACGCGGTGATCCCCGTTTTGTGTCTGATGTATGACCTCACAGGCGAGGAGCGCTACCTCGCCCCGCTGCGCAAGTGTCTGGCGTGGCTGAACTCGGTGCCAGAGAAAGACCGCGGCTGGCTGTGGTATGACCCGCAGACGCAGCGCCCCGTCGTCGCCTATAATAACGAGATGCTGCCCGTTGACCACCCAAAAGCCGTCAAGGAAATCATCCCCCGCCTCGCCGACCACTACGGCGTCAAGTTCCCGTGGCCCGCCGACCGCATTCGCAGCGCGCTCAACGCACGGAAGAGCGGACCGCTCTATCCGGCGTTCTCGGGCTGGAAGCCGCGCGCGGCGTTCGCCACCGAGCGGGTCACGCCCGAAGGGATGGCGGAGCGATTTCGTGCCAGCCGCCGTGACGACGCGCTTCGCGCCCTACGCGACTGGCTCGCCGGCAAGCCCGTGCCGGAACTGGTCAGTGACTCCCGCGACTTCGGGAAACAGTTTAACCCCATGCAGGCGGTGCGCTTGGCGGCACAGTTGATGGACGACATTGAAGCCGCCCGCGTCGCCCTGGGCGATTCACCTGCGGAAAAACATCCGCGCTTCCACGCGGGCATCTGGGGTGCGTGGGTGTATGCGTTCCCTGA
>JANWYM010000422.1 GCA_025055355.1 Abditibacteriales bacterium | reverse complement strand
CACCTGCGGCTGTTCGGCGACGTGCCGGAGGCGCCGCTGGATAAAAGGGGCGATGAAGCGGCGCGGGAGGTGGACGGGTTTGTGCGCCGCGAGCCGTTCCCCATGCAGCGGAGAGGCTCCGACCTCGGTATGGCGATTCATAAGGGGTTGGAGTTTCTGGAGCGCAAGGACGCCAGTGGGGTACAGGCGTTCTTCCTGCTGACCGATGGGCGGCATCAGGTGTTCCCCGACATGCGCAGCCCTTACAGTGCCGACGTGGACGCCGACCCCGACTGGCAGGAGTTGTATCGGCGGGGGCAAGCGCTGGCGAGGCGGCGAACCGTTTTCGTCTACGGCTTCGGGCTGGGGGAGCGCACCGATATCCAGTTGCTGCGCCGCGTGTTTCCCGCAAGGAGCGTGGAACTTGTCCCCGGCAATCCGGGGGGTGTGGCGCACGCCTTGCGCGGGATGCGCGAGCGGCTGCGGCGCGAGCAACTGCGCCAAGCAGTGGCGCAGGAACTGCGCGAGGGGAAGGTGGAAGCGCACTTGGCAGAGGCTTCTGTGTCAGGCTACCTCACCCGTTTCGAGGTGGGGCTGACGGTGCGGAACACCTATCGGCATCTATCCGTTCGACTGGAACAGGTGAAGGGACAGGCAACGGGGGCGGCGAGTCAAGCGATGGAATGTGGTTTGGTCGGCGTGCCGTCTCCTGTCACCCTCGAACCGGGGAAGCACGTGGGGGGGCGCGTGCGCGGGACGCTGCAAGCGGTCGGACGGCGCTGGCGCCTGGGTGTAGAAGAAATGCGATGTCAGGGGCAGTTCACTGTGACCCCCGTGGCGGTGTTTGCGCAGGCGGCGGCTCTGCGGGAGTTGGGGTTCAGCTCGCGCGTAACGGTTCGCCCCGCGACGCTGACGATGGATGTGACGGCACGGTGGGGCGTGCCACTCTGGATAGCAATCGGGCTGGTGCTGGCACTCATTGCCGACTTTGTGGGCATACTGCGCCTGCGCTCCTATCAGCCAACACAGAGCCTGGTGGGGCAACTGACGCGCTCAGGGGACCGCGTGGAGACGGTGGACCTGAGCCGCTTCGACAGGACCGAGGTGACCGTCGGTCCGGGTCAGGATATTGATGTATCCGTGCGCGCGGCGCCCTTGGATAACATCGTCGCGGTGCTGCGGATGGAGGAGGAAGGGGACCTCGCCTCCCTGACGCTGGACAGTCGCCACGCGAGCGTGCAAGTGAACGGACAGATGTTGACGGGGCCTCGGCGGCTTGAGGCAGGCAGCCGCATCCAGATCGAGCAGGCGCAGTTCACAGTCATCGGCGAGACCTCTGTTCAGGTGCGGTTCACCCGCCCGACTTTTCTGGTGATAGCATTGCTCATCACCGTAGCATTGCTGGTTATGACCCTCACAGTCAACTCGTAGGAGGAGTTGCTCCTGTCTCAACTGAGACACCCCGCCGCGTGAGAATGTCATAACGGGCAGAGCGAAGCCGTCCCCATCACTGCGGTCATCTCCTTCCGCAGGGGATTGCTTCGCTGCGCTCGCTATGACAGGTATTTTCAAGGGAGGAACCACATGCCCACAGCGACCGAACATGCAGTCGAATTCAATCTCTTTGCGGAGCAATTCAACAGGGAGGCGGACCGCATCTTGTTGGGGCGCCGTTTGGAAGAGGAGCAGGCGCTGCGCACGCTCAAGCCCACAGTGATTGTGGGGTTGGGCGGGACGGGCTGCGAAATCGGGGCGCGGCTCAAGCGGGCGCTGCACTGGTATTACCGCCAGTTGGAGACGGCAGTGGAGATGGCACAATTCGTCTTATTGGACAGCGAGCCGCTGGCGGGGCAGCATAACCCACTCATTCGGCAGACGTTTGTGGAGGACAGCGAGTATCACTTTTTAGGTGGCTTCGACCCGGCGGGTTACATCGCTGCCCACTACCCACGCGAGAGTGATTTGCAGCGGTGGTGGGACCGCAATTATGAAGTGGCTGCCGAGCCCATTACGGCAGGTTGCAAGCAGATCCGCCAGTTGGGGCGGCTGTGCCTGTATCGGCAGCGCGAGCAGGTGGCGGTGTGGCTGCGCAACGCGCTGGACCGCGCCCGCGAACTGGATGCACGAGCAGTCGCTGATCTGAATCTACCGCCCCTGCCGTCCACGGTGCCTGTGACGTTTTACGTTCTGACCGGCTCATGCGGCGGGACAGGCAGCGGGATGTTTTTGGACGTATGCTATCTGATTCACCGCGTGGCGCGGGAGGCGGGGCTGGTCAACCCCAGCGTGCGGGCGGTGATTGTGCTGCCCACCCTGTATGTCGAACGCGCCCGCCGCACGCGCGAGGACTGGGCGCGACACTATCAGGCGAACGGTTACGCCTTCTTCAAGGAGGTTCATCATTTCATCCTCAACGGTCCTGACTGGCGTGACCACTGCATGGATGCGGACGAGCGCAAGCGGCGGGGGGACCCCCCTCTCCCCGACGGCTGGCGTCCCGCCGCGCGATTCTATCTGATGGACAACGTCGTCGCCGGACAAGTCCTGCGCGACTTATCAGACATTTACCTGATAGCGGCAGACGCGTTGTTTCACATCATTGCCACCCCCGTTGGCGTCCCCGAAGAAGGGAGAGCCGTTGTAGGGTTTGACTCCGCCCTGCGCGGGCGCAAGGACGGCAAAGCCACCGCTTTCAGCAGCCTCGGCGTGTCCTACATCATCTACCCCGCCAAGACCATCGCCCGCTGCGCGGCGGCGGCTTACTTGCGTGATTTGATTTACAACCATTATATCCGCCCGCTCACCGATGCGGACCGCCAGCAGGCTGTCGAGCGCGCCCGAGAACTGTTCACCCACTACGCCGCGATTCTGGACGCCGCACACTTAGCGCAAGCGGTCAGCCAGCAAGCGCACCAGTTGACGACCAACTTCCCCAAAGTCGCAGACATCGAGCGGCACGCCGACAGACGCGAACGGGGCAAACGGCTTGGCTTCTATGGGGCGATGGAGGCTGCCGACAAAACGGCAGAGAGTTTGGTGACGCAAGGGAAACAGTCCATAGAGACGGTTTACCAGCAGCACGTGAGTTGGCTTAAGCAGGTGGAGGCACTCGTCCACCGCGAATTGAACACCTGCGCGGGCGGGGACTGTCTTGCCTTCGTTCAGCAAGTCTTTCGAGAACTCAAGCATCGCGTCAGCCAAGCCGAGCCGTCTGGTGCCGTCCCGACGGATGAGAGCCGCTCCGCTCGTCCCATCGTTTACGCCCATGATGGGGAAGCGTACAAGAAGGAGGTGCAACGCTTAGAAGCCGACTGGATTCCCAACCGCTTTCAGCAGCGCGCCCTGAAGAACCACCTGCGCAACTTCGTTGATGCGCTCAAGAACCGCTACCTCACGGAGGTCACGGAAAGAGCAGCGGAGGTGGCGAGGGAATACCGAGGAGCCGTGGTGGCAAAATTGGAGGACGCCATCGCTCGTTGCGATCGTGCCGCGCATGACTTGCGACTGGTGGGGGACGCCCTCAACGACCAGGCGGATGAATATGACCCTACGCAGGATGAACGCTATCTGGTGGTGACCACCCAATTGGTGCCAAGTGGAGGCGTGGAAGGCGCCGTGCAATCGCTCTCGAAGACGTTGTGTGCCACCCTTGCTGACGACGCCCGCCAACTGCTCAACCAGTTAGCGGAAAAAGATGCGCTGTGGGCGTTGAGCGCGCCCGACGCTGACGACCGCCAAACGGCTCGCCGCACGGTCGTCGAGACGTTGGTGGCGTGGGCGATACGGCAGCAGGGGCTGCACGACCGCCTCGGTCAAGCGGTGCATGAAGTTGGGACAAGCGATATCGGCTGGGAGGATTTCAAGAACCGAGTGTTGATGAACATGCTGCGGCTGTCGGACGCCACGTGGGAGTTAGACGTTGACCGCGCGGCGATGCAGAAGGGGGACGTGGCGGTCCTTCACTCCCTCGCTAAACCCGACAACATGAACAACGCTCTCCTTCCCTCTAACCTCCAAGAGCAGGCGCAAGCGGGCGCCGTCAAGCCGCTCGACCAACGCCGTATCATGGTGCTGCAGAGCCAGCACGCCGCCCCGCTGCACGCGGTCATTGGCATGGACGTGCTGCGCGGCGCCTATCGGCAGTGGGTGCAAAGCAAAGACCGTTTCGGCGACCCTGTGCACCTGAGCCGCGGATGGAATCGTGGCGTGGGACTGGTGGAGATTTTCCCCGAGGTCACGGGACTCAGCAGCTATACCATCCGCTACTTCGCCCTTGGCAACTTTACGGACTGGCTGACCAAGGACAAACGGCACGCTGCCATGAGCACGCTGGTAGCAGGCTGGAACAAG
>JANWYM010000421.1 GCA_025055355.1 Abditibacteriales bacterium | reverse complement strand
AGGAGGGGTTGGGGGAGGTTCACTCCCCTCCTTCCCAAGGAGGGGTTGGGGGAGGTTCTCTCCCCCCTTACCAAGGAGAGGAGGACTTTCGGAGCGGTTCTCATTGACCCATGAACGCATGAACCCATGAACCCTGAACAACTCGCTCAACTGATTGACCACACCAACCTCAAACCCGACGCCACCGAGGACGACATCCGCCGTTTGTGCGCAGAAGCGAAGCGGTTTCTGTTTGCCGCCGTGTGCGTCCATCCGGTTTACGTCTCGCTGGCGACGACGCTGCTGGCGGACAGCCCTGTTCAGGTCGCGTCCGTCGTCGGGTTTCCGCTGGGTGCGAACGAGACCAACACCAAAGCCTACGAGACGAAGCGAGCCATCATCGCGGGCGCGAATGAAATTGACATGGTGCTGCCCATCGGTGCACTCAAAGGGGGCAAACATGACGTCGTTCTCAACGACATTCGCGCCGTCGTGCAAGCCGCGCAGGGCGCGGTGGTGAAGGTTATCATCGAAGCCTGCCTCCTGACCGATGAGGAAAAAGTCCGCGCTTGTCAGATTGCGCGGGAGGCGGGCGCGCACTTCGTCAAAACCTCGACGGGGTTCGGCGCGCACGGGGCCCGCGTCGAGGACGTGCGGCTCATGCGCCAGACCGTCGGTGACGCGCTCGGCGTCAAAGCAGCAGGGGGTATTCGCACCTACGCGCAAGCCTTGGCGATGGTGCAAGCGGGCGCGTCGCGCCTCGGCACAAGTGGCAGCGTGAAGATCATGGAGGAATCGGTCATGTCCCCAACGCGCAGGGCATGGGCGATCCCTACTACGTTTCCCGATGAAACTCACTCGCACACCTCTTAACACCAACTGGCGCGTGCGTGAAGCGCGCCGAGAAAACGTTTGTCCGTCCAGCCAATTGGACTGGATCCCCGCGCAAGTGCCCGGTCACGTTCACTTGGACTTGATGCGCGCGGGCGTCATCGCCGACCCGTTCCATCGCCTCAACGAACGGGGGGCGGCATGGGTGGACGAGACGGATTGGGTCTATGAAACGACGTTTACGGTCAGCGCCGAACAGACGGAAAACGCCTTCCTTGTCTTTCACGGCTTGGACACCGTCGCCGAAATCACGCTGAACGGGGCACCGTTGGGACAGACGGACAACATGTTTATCCCGCACGAGTTCAACGTCAGCGGGCGATTGTGCCTCGGAGAAAACACGCTGCAAGTCGTCTTCCGCTCCGCGCTGCGCGTGGGGCGCGAGCGACAACAGGCGTGGGCGGACGCGGGCAACGACACCCTGCCGCCCGACTGGTTCGTGTGGGGACCGCGCTCGTTCATCCGCAAGGCACAATACATGTTCGGCTGGGACTGGGGACCCGAACTTGTCTCCTGCGGCCTCTGGCGCCCCGTCGAACTGGTCAACGTTCCCGTCGCGCGGTTGCTTGATTGGCGATACGACGTGGAGTTCACGCCCGACGATAAAGCCATCGTGCGGATAGAGGCTTTCATCGAACGCATGGCGAACACGCGGGAAACGCCGCTGACGCTGACAGCAGAGTTCACGGGTGTGTCGAGCGGTGAGCAGGAATTCGATGACCCACTGCCGCCCGCCGCTGCCGCGCCCGTTCCCGTCGGCGAGGGACGTATTGGCGTCGCGCTCTCCCTCACGATTGACCATCCGCGCCGCTGGAACCCCATCGGGCATAACGCTGAGGGCGATAGGGTCGCGCATCCTGCGCTCTACACGCTGCACCTGTCGCTCGATGCGGGAAAGTGCGTGGATGAGAGGACGGCGAAGATCGGCTTGCGCACGATTGAACTCATCCGCGAACCCGACCCTGACGGCAGGGGCGAGTCGTTCAAATTCCGCGTGAACGGCGCCGACCTGTTCATCAAGGGCGCGAACTGGATTCCCGCCGACTCGTTCCCGTCGCGTTTGGAGCAGGAGGCGGGGCGCACGGTGTGCCCTGACGACGACAGAGTGCGGCAACTCCTCTTCGCCGCCTGCGACGCCGGTATCAACATGCTGCGCGTGTGGGGCGGCGGGTTGTATGAGTCGGAACACTTCTACGAACTGTGCGACGCGCATGGCATTTTGGTCTGGCAGGATTTTCCTTACGCTTGTGCCTACTATCCCGATACGGGCGAGTATGCGGAAGCAGCGCGCCACGAAGCGACGGCGGCGGTGCGGCGGCTGCGCGTTCACCCATCGCTCGCGTTGTGGTGTGGCAACAACGAGAACCATCAGATGTTCCACGACGGCTGGACGGGCAAGCGTCCGCCGCGTTTTTTAGGCGAGAAACTGTATCACGAGATTTTGCCCGCCGTCATCGCAGCGGAAGACCCCACCCGCCCCTACGTGCCTGGCTCGCCCTACGGCGGCGACAACCCCAACTCCGAGGACTGTGGCGACCGCCACAACTGGAATGTCTGGCACGGCGTCGGCGACTGGACGCATTATCCTGAAGACCGCGCGCGCTTCTGCTCCGAATTTGGCTTTGCCTCCTCATGCGGCTTGACGGCGTGGGACAAGTGCCTCGCCGACAGCGACAAGTGGGTGCGCTCGCCTGCCGTGCGCTGGCACGACAAAACGCGCAAGGGCTACGACACCTATCTCGGCTTGATCCGACTGCACTTCCCTGACCCGCAGACGCTCGAAGACCTCGTGTATTACAGCCAACTCAATCAAGCCGAAGCCCTCAAGTGCGGCGTCGAGCACTATCGGCGCTTGAAAGGTCGCTGCTGGGGCACGCTGTTCTGGCAGTGGAACGACTGCTGGCCGGTGCAGTCCTGGTCGGTCATTGATTCAGAGGGCGCGCCCAAAGCCGCCTACTACTTTGCGAAGAAATTCTACGCGCCCGTGCTGCTCTCGCTCGTCCGTCAGGGCAATGTCGTGGAGGCGCATCTGACCAACGATTTTCTCGCACCCGTGCAGGGCAAGGTCACGCTCGCACTGGAAACCTTTGAGGGCGTGGTGTTGACCGAAGAGGTCACCGAAGCCACCGTCGGCGCGAACGGCACCGCCCGCGTCGCCACGCTGGACATCGCCACCGCGCAAGGTAGCGAGTGCGAGGTTTTCGTCTACGCTCGTTTTGAACCACACGGTGACCTGGGGTCGGCCCCGTCAGAGAACTTTCTCTTCCTCGCCGAACCTCAAGACCTGCGCCTTGCTGACCCCGGCGTGGAGGTGCGCGTTGAAGAGAAGCACGGGGCGTTCATCGCCACCCTCACCGCCCAACGATTCGCGCCCTACGTCTGGGTGCGCTTGGACGGCAGAGCGCGTCTCTGCGACCATCCCGCCGAGGACAACTTTTTTCATCTGCGGGCAGGAGAATCAAAGACGCTGCTCATCGAGCAGGACAGCCTCCTTCAGACGATGACGATAGCGGACGTGCGCGGGCGGCTGCGGGTGCGGACGTTGTGAGAGGTGACCTTCCATCAGATCCGGCGCAAGTTCTTCTACCCGCTTGAGGTCGTCGGCGAGGCGTTAGCAGAGGCGATTGGGGGATTGGGCGATCTTCCTCGAGAACCCGTGTTTGAAATCGTCATTGACCCAGACGACGAGTGGAACACTATCGCTTGCCTCGTCTGGAACAGGACAATCATTGTCCGCGTTTCAGAGCGGGCTTGGGAGTTCTGGTTCGAGAGCGAGACAGAGATGGCTGATTTCTTGGCGCGGATATATCAGGAGGGCCTCCCACATCTGCAGATGACTCTATCGGACATGCTATCACACCGAAGCCGTCTCTAATCCGCTGCCTGTGGGGCATCTCGCGGAACCTCACGACACTGATGCCGCTAACTCCGTCAGTTGCCGCCATGTCTCGTCGTCAATGAAGATGCCTTCCTGCTTGCGCTTTTCGATCTGGCGATATTCAGGTTCGCCGGGCATGAGAATTTCAGTGAAGCCGGGCGCGAGCGGGGCGGTTTTGAGATAGCGCACGAGGTCGTTGACGTGAGCGCGGAACGTGGCGGGGTCCACGAAATCGCTGATGTTCATCCCCAGCATCCATACGCCGTTGCTGAGCCGCTTGGCTGCTTCGTTGGCGTAGCCCGCGCCGCTGAGGATGCCGCTGAGGACCTCGACGACTAACCCCAACGCGAAGCCTTTGTGTCCGACGATGCCCCCGAACGGCAGGATGCAACCGCGCGGCGGACCGTAGAAAGCGTTGGGGTCGGTGGTGGGGTTGCCCTGCGCGTCGGTGATCCAGCCTTCGGGACACGGCTCGCCGCGATTGCGCTTGACGCGCACCTTGCCTTCGGCGACGACGGTGGTGGTCATGTCTACGACGATGGGATGTCCGTCCGTCGGGATCGCAAACGATAAGGGGTTGGTGGACAGTCGTCCCACC
>JANWYM010000420.1 GCA_025055355.1 Abditibacteriales bacterium | reverse complement strand
CGGTGATGATTAGCACCCCCGACCACTGGCACGCGATTCAGACGGTGCACGCCTGTCAAGCGGGCAAGGATGTTTACGTGGAGAAGCCCACCTGCCGCACGATTCAGGAGGGGCAGGCGATGGTCAACGCGGCGCGGTATTACAAGCGCGTCGTGCAGGTGGGGGCGCAGGGGCGTTCCAACCTCAACGCGCACGCGGCGTGCACGTTCATCCGCAACGGACAACTCGGGAAAATCAGCCGCGTCGAGGTCTGGCACGAGAACAACTTCACAGGCGGCTGGGGTGAGGACAAAGAGCCTCCCCCCGAACTGGACTGGGACCTCTGGCTGGGCCCGATGCGCTGGGTGCCCTACAACCCCCTGCGCTGCCACTTCCACTTCCGCTGGTTCATGGATTGCGGCGGCGGGTTCATCCGCGACCGCGGCAATCATGTTTTGAGCATCGTGATGTGGTGCATGAACGCCGACCACACCGGTCCCGTTTCCGTCGAGGCGACCGGCGAGCCAGCAAAGGAAGGGATCTTCGACGTGCCCGTGACGATGGACGTCAAGTGGGAGTTCAAAAACCCCGACTGGACGCTGACGTGGACGCAGCCGGGGGCGCGCTATCCGTTCCCGCACGACCCCCAAAAACGCCCGATTCCGTGGGGCGCGAAATACTACGGCGACAGGGAAACCCTCATCGTCGCAGGGGGCGATGGCGGCTGCGAGACGGAGCCGAAAGCCAAAGAGTATCAGCCCCCCGCTGATGGCGTGCAGATTTACAAAATGGACAGCCCCATTCCCGATGCCACCGTCCGTCACCGCGAAAACTGGCTCCACTGCATCAAAACCCGTGAGAAGCCCATCATGGACATTGAAATCGGGTTTCGCGTGGTGACACTGCCCATTATTGCGAATATCTCCTACCTGTTAGGGCGCAAGTTGCAGTGGGACCCGGTGGCGATGAAGTTCATCGGGGATGAGGAGGCAAACCGTTTGCTGGCGCAGCCCTACCGCGCGCCATGGCACCTGTAACACGTTAGCACGTTGGCACGTTGGCACGTTGGCACGTTAGCACGTTGGAACGTTAGCACGTTAGCACGTTAGCACGTTAGCACGTTGGCAGGTTAGCAGATTAGCAGGTTGGCACGTTGGCAGGTTCAACGTTCCAACTTTCCAACGTGCTAACGTGCCAACGTGCCAACGTTTTTTGTATCCTGCGAAGAGTTCGCCGCAAGAGGAAAACTTCCCGCTGCGGCGAAGAAGACCGACGCACCTCCTTCGCGCTGCCCAGCGTTCGAGGGGGGCACAACAACCAACCCAGGGGAGGGCTCGCATGAAACGTAGGCAGCGATTGTTGAGTGTGATGTTGGCAGCAGCCATTTTTGGGGCTATCACAGCACGTTCGGACGGGGATACGTCCGAAGTGGGGTTTGTGCCGATTTTCAACGGCAAGGACTTCACGGGTATCAAGTTCTTCAACGTGACCGAAAGCACCTACACCATTCGGGACGGCGTGTTGATGTGTTCAGGGAAGCCCAACGGCTACTGGTATACCGAGAAGTCCTACAAGAACTACATTCTGCGGTTCGAATGGCGCTACAAACGCCCGGAGGGCTTGCAGAACGACGCGGACTTTCGAGGCAACAGCGGCTACCTCATCCACATCACGGGTGAACATCGGCTCTGGCCTAAGTGCTTGGAGGTGCAGGGGATGAACCGCGACGCGGGTATTTTCCTGCCGTTGGGCGGCGTGAAGATCAACCACCACCGCGACGATGCCGCCAAACGCGCGGCGATTCGTCCCGTGGGCGAGTGGAACGAGATGGAAATCCTCTCGCTCAACGGCACGATTATCAGCCGCATCAACGGGCAAGTCATCGCCTTCGGGACGGACTGCGATGTCCGCAGCGGTCCGATTGGCTTCCAGTCCGAAGGCGCGGAGATCCACTGGCGCAACGTGCGCATCAAAGAATTACCAGAATAGAGGTCATGGAGTTCATGAGGCTCATGGGGTTACGGGGCAACGGTTCCCTGCTTTTATGAACTCATGAACTCATGAACTCATGAACTCACCCGTTGCCCTGATGGCGGTCGACAAAGCAATCCATCAGTCCGACAGCCTTTTGCATCCTTTCCTGCTGGCGACGGACCAGGCTGAATCGGACCGCCATCTGGAGCGTTTGATTCGCGAAAGCGCCGAACCCGTCATCAGGGGCATCCTGCGGCGGCGGATATACCTTTACGAGGACCGCCCCGGAGGGGCGCGGCAGAGCCAAGACGAGCAGGATGCCGAAGACGTGCGCGGTGAGGTCATCGTGCAGTTGCTGACGCGCCTGCGCGAACTCAAAAACCATCCCGCCGGGGAAGGCATCAGTAATTTCCGCGCCTACGTCGCCGTCACGACTTACCGCGCCTGCGACCAGCGTTTGCGCCAGCGATACCCGCAACGTTGGAGGCTTAAAAGCCGCCTGCGTTATCTCCTGACACATCAGCGCGGTCTGGCGTTGTGGCAGAGTGACGCGGGTGAGTGGGTCGGGGGATTCACCGCTTGGCAGGCTGAGAAGAAAGCGCCCCTGCAAAGCGGGCGGCTTCAGCAGCTGCGCGACCAGCCGCACGCCCTCGCTCAGAAGATCCTGGGGGATGGAGACGCCCGCCGCATGAACCCAGCGGACGTGGTGGCTGCCATCTTGAACTGGGTCGGTCATCCCGTCGCGCTGGACGATTTGGTCAACATCGTAGCCGATTGGCAGGGCGTCCGTGACGCTGAGCGCACATCCGCGTTCCATCCTGACGGTGATGACGACAGCGACCAGCAGGAGGCTCTCGAGCAGATCCCCGACCTGCGCGCCAACGTCAACGTGGCGATGGACCAGCGCACGCACCTGCAGTGGCTCTGGACGGAGATTCGTCAACTGCCGCCCCGTCAGTGTGCGGCGCTGCTGCTGAACCTGCGCGACGCGCAGGGGCGTGGCGTGATTGCTCTGTTCCCGTTGACCGGCGTAGCGACGATGCGCCAGATTGCTCAAGCCTTGCAGATGCCGCCGGAGAAGTTCGCCCAACTGTGGAACGACTTGCCGCTGGACGACGAGACCATCGCCCAGCACCTCGGCGTCACACGCCAGCAGGTCATCAACCTGCGCAAGGTCGCCCGCGAGCGCCTGGGGCGACGCCTGCGGGCGTGGGAGGAAGGGGCGTGATACTTTTTTCTCACGCGTGGTAATATGTCCCGCCCCTCGGCATCTTCATGATTGGAAAGAGAGGGTGCATCTACCATGTCCGAGCATCTATCATCGCAGCAAATTGAACGTTACTGTCAACGGGCGTTGTCGTCAGCGGAACTGTTGGCAGCGGACGACCACATCGCCGCGTGCGCGTCCTGCCGTCAGAGATTGGCAGAGGCGGCGCGAGACTCATTCTCGTTCGTGCCAGCCAGCGCCGTAGTAGCGCAGCCTGAGCATCTCACCTACGAGCAGTTAGAGGCGTACGTGGACAGCGCGTTGGATGAGGTGGACCGCGAGATCGTGGAGAGCCATCTGGAACTGTGCGCGACGTGCGTGGCGGAGGTGCGCGACCTGCGGGCGTTCCGCGCCATGATGAGCACGTATCCCGCCAAAGAATACGCGCCTGCTGTGTCTCCCTCACTCTGGGAAAAAATCACTGCCTTCTGGCAGCGTCCCGTCCGCTGGGTTCCGCTGCAATTAGCGGGGACGGCAGCCGTCGCCGTCCTGTGCGTTTACGTTTCCACGCGCCCGCTGCAAACAGAAATCGCCCACCTGCGCGGACAACTGCGCCAGACGCAGCGGACAAATGACGCCCTGCAAAAGCAGGTTGCCGCCGCAAGCGATTTGAAGGCGCAACTTGCGCAACTTCAACAGGACAAAACCCAATTGCAAACGCAACTCGCCGCCGTTCAGCAGAGCAACAGAGATTTGAACGCGCGGCTCGTCGCGCTGCAAAACCAGTCGCGCCCAGCGCCCGCTGTGCGCAAGAGCGCTGCCCCGCCAGTTCTGCTCGCCCTCTACGACGGCGGGAGGCGCGTGACGCTGGACCAGCAGGGTAACGTGGACGGACTGCCCCCCCTGCCGCCGTCCGTGCAGGCAGACGTCAAAACAACGCTGACAGCACAGCAAGTCAAAACACCCCAAGTGCTGCTCGCCCAACTCATCGGCGAAGGCGGCGTCACGCGCGGCACCGTGGGCGACGGAATACCCTTCGTCCTTCTGGCGCCCGTCGGCACGGTCGTGCAAACTGACCGCCCCACGTTTCGCTGGCAGCCGTTGGACGGAGCGACGAGTTACCAAGTGACCGTCTTCGACGCCGACTTCAATGCCATCGCCAAAAGCGATAACCTCACGACAACTGAGTGGA
>JANWYM010000041.1 GCA_025055355.1 Abditibacteriales bacterium | reverse complement strand
TTCAAGCCGTGCCCTGGTTGATACTGATGCTGGTGATTCTCTACCTTCCCCACGCCCACCCGACGGGGATGGTCGCGCTGTTTCTCGTCCTTTACGGGCTGTTCTGGGTCAGCGGCGGTGTGAGCGTGTTGCTGAACGGCACGCTGCAAGGCAAACTCATCCCCGCGCGGCGGCGCGGTAGTTTGCTGGCGGTGTCGAACTTCTGGGGCTGCGGGTTGGGCATTGTGTGCATCGTCGCCCTGCTGCCCGCGTGGATGCAAATGGGCAGACACGGCTACGCCCTCACCTTCGGCACGGTCACGTTTTTCTTCGTGATGTCCGCCCTGTTCATTCTGTTGCTCCGCGAACCCGCCGACCCCAAGCCCCAGAGCGGCGCGCCTGTCGGTCAGTTTATCGTGCAGTCGTTCCGCCTGCTCCAACAGGACAACAACTTTCGCCTCCTCATCTGGGTCATCACGCTCTACGGCACGGTGCTAATTCTCTTCCCGCACTACGCGACGTTCGTGCGCGTGCGCTTGGGCGTGGGGCACGAATACGATTACCTCTGGATTGCGGCGCAGAACGCAATGAACGGTCTATCCTCGGTCCTCATCGGACCCATCGCCGACCGGCGCGGCAACCGTCTCGCCCTACGCGTGTTGACCGTCGTTGCCGGCATCACGCCGCTGCTATCCATTGGGCTGAGCCACCTACCGTCGCCGTTGGGCGCGCGCCTGTCGTGGACGGTGTTCCTCCTACTCGGCTTCACCCCCGTCTCGCAGCGGATCATCACCAACTACACGCTGGAAATCTGCCCCCGCGAGCGGCACGCGCAATACCTCAGCACTGTGCAACTATTTCAAGGCATGACGCAACTCCTCTCGCCGCTGGTGGGATGGCTGATTGAGCATTTGGGGTTTGAGACGATTTTCGTCGCGGGGGCTGCCCTGATGTTTTGGGGGGGCTTGCTGGCGCAGGGGTTGATTGAACCACGCCGGATGAAGGTTGAGAGCGTCGCCCGCCCGTCGGGAGGGTGAGGCTCCCACCGAACCGACGGCTCTGCTGGGGCTTCACCTGCCCGTAGGTGTATCCCGTCGCGGGCTACTTTTTTAGAAGGGTTGGGAGGCGAAACGGGAAAGTTTCGGTCTTTCAACAACCCCTCACGATTTTCTTCTCCTGATTGCCGTCGCGTTCGGATTGGAGCCGGGCTTGGTGACCCCCTTCGCCGCCGCTACTTCGGGCGGTTCGAGGATGCGCCCCTGGTCGTTCGTCTCCTCTATCCACTTCTCCAGCACCGCGCGCAGCCGCCTCAGCGCGGCTTGATGCTCCGGGTCGGAGGAGGACACCAGGTTGTGAACCTCATGCGGGTCGTTCTCTAAATCGTAGAGTTCCTCGGCAGGCATGGTCGGCGCGGTGAGGAACTTCTGCGCGGGGGTGAGTTTGCCTTCCGCGTCCAGTTGCTTGAGCAGATTCCAGACGGGATAGGAACGCTCTTTGTAGGCGTTAGGTTGCAGGAAAGGACGGTCGGGGGTGAAGTTGCGGATGTAGCGATAACGAGCGTCACGCACCGTGCGGAAGCGGAACACCGTCTCATCACAGCGGTCGCGGGCACCAAAGACATACTGCCGGGGCGGCGCGGCATTGTCGCCGAGAAATACTTCGCCCTGCATCTGCGGCGGCTTCTTCATCCCCGCGATGTCCAGGATCGTCGGCAGGAAGTCAATCGTGGAGATGAGCCGATGGTCTACGGTGCCCGGCTGGAAATGCTTGGGCAAAGGAAAGTTCTTTGCCCAGCGAATGAGGAGGGGGATGTGCAAGCCGCTGTCGTAGCAGAATTGCTTGCCGCGCACGTGCGCCTGTCCGTTGTCGGCGAAGAAGAAAACGATGGTGTTGTCCGCCAATCCATCGGACTCCAGCTGCCGCAGCACCCTGCCCACCTTCTCGTCCAGTTCGCTCGCCGCGTCGAGATACTTTGCCCAGTCCTCGCGCGTCACGGGGTGGTCGGGATAATACGGCGGAATCTCCACCTTCGCTGGGTCGGCGCGCCGGGGGGAAGTGAAGGCGCGATGCGTCTCCCTGAAGTTGACTTGCGCGAAGAACGGTTGGTGCGCTTTGAGGTCTTCCCAGCGGTCGGAGTCGAACGGCTCGCCCTCGTAGAGGAAGTTCCAATCGGTTTTACCAGTGCCGTTAAAGCCCACCCCTTGTGGGAAGGTGCGAATGTTGGCGGTAAAGTAGCCCGCGTCGCGCATCCAGTCAGTGGCGACGCGCACGCCTTCGGGCAGACGATAATCATCGTCGCGGTGGGAGCGATGGTGGTGCGCCCCGATGGTGGTCTGATACATCCCCGTCATGAAAGCGGAGCGGCTGGGGGAACAGACCGGCGCGGTGGTGAAGCAGCGCGTGTAGCGCACGCCCTCAGCGGCGAGGCGGTCGAGGTTCGGCGTCCAGACCTCCTTCGTGCCGTAACAGCCCAGATGCGGACCGAAGTCCTCGGCAATTAACCAAAGAATGTTGGGACGAGATGGGGACGCGCCGCCTCGCCCGCGCTCTTCGTCGCTCAGCACGTAACCCGTCAGACCTAAACCCATCATACCAGCAATGACCTCGCGTCGCGTTAGTTCGGTCATGTTGACCTCCTCACAAAAATAACTGCCCCTCCGGGAGGGCTGTCCCAGCGGGAGGGTGACGCTCCTGCGGAGCCGATGGTTCGGCGGGAGCCTCGCCCTCCCTATTTGTCGGGATTGAGAGTGGGGCGGTAGGATGTTCCCGAACCAATGTGGGCTCGCCGACGGGATCTTTCATGCCCCTGCCCTGTGGCTTCTGACCGCACCGCAACGTTTGACCGTCAGGCGCCCTACGGTTCTGGCGACCTGCGGTGAAACTGGAGATAGGGGCAGGATTTTGCCCATCGGTGTTTCCTTGAGTCAACGTTGGATTCAAAGAGCGCTCGATGGCTCGCTGCGCGGCATCCCCCGAAGAACCAACACCGGACGGTCCGCACCTGCCCTTGGCGGGTCTTCACGCTGGGTGTCTATCACGGTCATCCCCTGCCTCTCGCGGATGATGCTCCAGCGGCTTGGGTCGACCGCCGCGCCGGAGAACTTGAGATAGTTCGAGTTGGTCGGTCGGGGCGAATCCATCGCGTTGGCACAGAGCCAGTTGGGCACGTTCTGGAAGAGGAACAGACTTTGGTCAGGCATCGCTGAGGCGTTGCCGCCGGTGCCAGATACTATCACATGGTCGGAGTCGCGCACCCACAGAAGCGGGTTATTGCCTTCGCCCTTAAGCCCATAGAAGGTGATGAACTGCGAGCGCACCACCTCGATCTGCGGCACGTTTTTGACACCCTCGTTCGTCCTTCCGCCGGGGATGGCGTGCTCAGGGTTGCACTGATAGAAGCGCAGCGGGCCTTGCGCATCGCGGATGAGCAGGTGCCGATAGCCCAGTCCCTGATTGAAGGCACTGTTCGTGTTGAAGAACTCATACCATCGTCCGCCCCCGTGTCCTGAGATGACAACAAACGGCGCTTCGAGCGCCGCGCCCCCAGTGTAGCGGCTTTGGAAGTTCACGGAGCGCACCATTGCGTCCCCGCCGCACCGCCACGACAGCGCATACGCGCGCGGACCTACAGCGTTGTGGAACTCCAGTTTGAGGAACGCCAGCCGCGTGGATGCTTGAGCAACCTCTTCGGTCTCGATAAGCGGCTGACGGTCAAACCCGGGCGCGGGGCGCAGCACGGTTAGATGCCGTCCTGCGCCGATGAGGGTCGTGTCGCGGTAGAGGAAGAGAGTCTTCTTGATGGTGTAGATGCCCTTCGGGAGGAAAACGACACCGCCACGATGGCTGTCAATTGCCTTCTGAATGGCATCGCTGTCCATGCCAGCGGGCACGACGCCCTGCTCCCAAGTGGGAAAGTCCTTCCATACATGCTTCGCGCGAAGCCCGGAGGGTGGCGGCTCGTTAGAGAGCGGTTCGGTAAAATCGCTTGACAGGCGACTCCCGTTCACGTAGACAGGGTGCGAGTAGTAGTTCTGACTGGGCGCATGAAAATAAGGCGTGGACACATGCTGCGCCCGCGCGTATTGCCGCACCCGCACCCATCCCGAACGCGGGCTGGAAAGCAAGGTCATAGACCTCTCGCCCGACCGCGCTTGCACGAGCGTCCTTGCACCGCGCACAAACACGTTCCGCAGATAAAGCGTGCCGGAGGTGACGATGGCTACGTTCGTGTCCCGCTCAACGGGAAAATCAATCGTGGTGTCCAAAAGTGACATCGCGCCCCCAGAGCGGATGAGCGGTCCCGCGCTGCGCGCACTGCGGACCTCGCAGCCGACAGCCGTGAGCGTTTGCCGCCCCTTGTAGAGAATCGCCGCCTCCGATTGGTCGAGCAGGGTCACGCCCGCGATGGTCGGCGCAGGCTGGGCATCGGTCAGGTCGAGTCCGATGCGTCCGCCCGTGACCTGCACATTAAAGTGTCCCCCGCCCGAACCACAGCCGCCACTGAGTCCGACCGCGTCGTCCTCAAGGAGCTCGATATCCACGTCCTGCACGCCCGTCCCCTGCGCCCCCCGCATGCGCACGGCGGTCGCCCCCGGATTCCCTTTCTCCACACGCACGCGGAGGTTGATCATCTTCGTATTGTAAAGCGTGTTGGGCTGCTCGTGGTCAGGGTGGTAAGGCGTCGCCCAGCGGTCGTCTCGGTCCACATCCCCGTCGCCGTCCCAATCCCGCTTACGATACCGCCACTTACGAGACCAGAAATGAATGACATACTGGCTGCTCTCGAGTCTGGCATGGGGCGCCAGGACGATTGTGGGCTTGGGGACGCCCCCCATGAGAATCGCCGCCTCGACGTTAAAATCGCCCCCGCCTTCCCCGTCCAGCACGATGCGCAGCGTTCGGCTGATGCGGTAAGTGCCAGGGCGTAAGTAGCAAACCTTCTGCTGCTCCACTGACTCACGAATCGCTGCTTGGAGAGCATCGGTCGAGTCCCGCACACCAGTAGGGTCAGCCCCGTGCGCGACGGCATCCACGAAGGTGTGTGGGTCGAGGCGCGCAGCCACCGGCGGCCCCGCGAAACCCTTGCCGCCTCCCGTCGCCACGACAAAGAGAGCCAAGACGAATACATACCAACGACAAATCGGATGCTTTAGGCTCATGGCTGCTCCAACACAACTTTCGGACGTCCGCCCGACGTGTCGGGATTGGAGGCGGGTTGCCCACTCAGTCCCGAACCAAGCCGGGCGTTCAAGAACGGAATGTTCACCGGGCGCGGTGCCGACGCCTCGGCGTGAACTACTCCCTCGAAAATCGTCCCCGTTCTCCTCGTCGTCGTTTGTGAGGTTCGAGAACGGGGACGACGAGGCGGACGAGAACGATCTTCATCCGGCGTGGTGTCTCCCGGGGGACATGGATGATTCCTCCGCGAATAAAGAGTCTGCCCTTCCTTCCTTGTTCGCTCAGCCCCGCCACCTTACAACATCCCCATCATCGCGCAACAGCAGCACGCCAAACCCGCTTAAGGTTGCCCTGAGGCCTTTCGGGCGGACGGAAGGTCAGCGCACCGTTTTCCACCTTGCCTCCTCTCTCCATGCCACCTTCCCAGTGCAACTGGACTTACCGTCCTGTCCCTTGCCACGGCACTGCGACGCTGCCCTATCGTGGACCCAAACTTTTCCGTAGGGGCGGCGCGTCCCTACCAGCCCGCTTCTGCGACCGAATTAGCCTTACCGCCAGTCCAGCAGCACGATGCCGGTCGTGCCGCGTGCCGTCATCAGAAGTTCGTAGGCTTTGGACGCCTCTGTCCCTTTGATGCGGTGAGTCACTAATTCTGTGGTCACAACTTCGCCCCGCTTCACTAACTCAAAGAACAACTCGGTGTTGCGCTCGCGCGTCCAGGGGTCATCGGGGTTTTCATGGGGCGGCTGCGAACTGGCGTGCGCGCCGATAATGCTTAGGCTCATATAGTTGCACCAGTCGTGGAAGTCGAACTCGGTCTTGCCACGTGGACTGCTCAGGATGACCAGTCGCCCTTGCTTGCGCACCACTTTCACTTCCTCCGCAATCGCTGGCGCGCTGCCCGTGACCTCAAAGACCACGTCCGCCATCCGCCCGTTTGTCAGGGCGGCGATTTTGTCGGGGAGGTTCTTATCGACACCGTCCAGCGCAACATCCACCGCCTTGCTTCTTTCGGCTAACTCCCGCCGCTGCGCCACTAAGTCCACACCGATGACCGGACGCGCTCCCGCAAGGCGAGCGAACTGCGCCGCCCAGATGCCGATGGGACCGAGCCCAAAGACGACGGCAATCTCGCCTAATTGTACTTTCGCCCGACGCACGCCGTTGAGCGCGATGATCGCCAGCGCCCAGAGCGCCGCCGCTTCATCCGAGACCCCCTCAGGCACTTTAACCCAGGGCTCCGCCTGCCGATAGACAACCCATTGGCTATGGGGCTTTCCCCCGACCACGCGGTCGCCGACCTGCACTTTGTCCACTCCCTCGCCTGTGGCGACGACCTCCCCCACATGGCTATACCCGAGTTTTTGTGGGTAGCGGGTGATGCGCGCCCACACGCTCTCTGGCGGGAAGTCAGCCATCACATGCGTCAGTTCCGTGCCGGTGCTGATGGCGGAGAACCGACCGCGCACGAGCAACATCCCCGCGCCTAAGGCAGGGAGCGGCTCTTCCTTCACGACCACTTGTTTGGGGGCTTCGCATGAGACCGTCAAGGTATGAGTGACCATGATCGTTCCATCTCCTTGTGAGCGGCGCGCCCTGCGCTGCCTTTGTGAGGGAATGCGTCGCTCACAAGCGACGCAACTCCCCAAACGGACGCGGAAAACTCTTCAGCCACTCCGCCAGCCGCCCTTTCATCTCCTCAAGGATTTTGGCGTGTTGGGGGTCGTTGGCTAAGTTCACCTGCTCATCGGGGTCATTCTGCAGGTCATAGAGTTGGTCTGCGTCGAAGTAGTGCGGATGGGCTTTGTGCGCTCTCTGCTGCAAGCCAAGGGAGGTGTCCAGGTGATAGGGCGGGCGCCCCAAGGTTCCGTCTTGAATGGCTTTCTGCCTCTGCGGTGGATAGCGCAGGGCGATATATTTCCAGCGCTCTGTGACCACCGCACGGGTGTAACCGATCTCCAAAAACACCGCGTCGCGCCACGACGTTTCTTGACCTGTCAGCAGCGGCAACAGGCTTCTACCGTCAAGGTGCATGCCCTTGGGAGGCGTCACGCCGCAAGCGTCCAGAATCGTCGGCGTGATGTCAATGTTTTGCGCCAGTCGCTCGCATACGCTGGGGGCAATCTTCCCCTTCCAGCGCAGCAGGCACGGCACACGGGCGCCACCCTCGTAGCAGGTCGCTTTGCCCGCCGGGTGCGGCGTGCGCCCGCCCCCCGGCTCGCCGTTATCGCTGAAGTAAATGACCAGGGTGTTCTCCGCCAGACCTAAATCGTCCAGTTTCTTCAGGACGGCTCCGACCCCGTCGTCCAGCCACGTCGCATACGCCATGTTCTCTGGCACGCCCGCTGCCTTGACGCGCTCTATCACCGACGCCCGTGACGGCATGACGCCGCGAATCGGCTCGGGCAGCAGGCCCGCCGGCGTGAGCCGCTCGTCGCCTCTCAGCAATGACGCCTGCGGCGAAGGTCCATGCGTCAAAGTGGTCGCCATGTAGAGGAAAAACGGCTTATCCTTGTTCTGCTCAATGAAGTCCAACGCCCCTTTGACAATCCACTCCATGTTGTGCGCGTTCAAGGCGTTGAGTCCATACCCGTCGAGGTTCTGCCAGTAAACGCTGGCAGCGTAGTCGAATCCCCGTCGGCGGATGGCAGCGATGGCTTCCTCATTGAACTCTGCCAGTGCCTGTGCCACCTGCGGGTCGCGCAGGTCGGCATCCCGCGCCAACTTTTTTCGCGTATCCCGCTGCGTCCCGCCCAGATGCCACTTGCCAACGAAACCTGTTCTATAGCCCGCCGACTGCAGGACGCGCGCGACGTTGAAACCGTCCGCCTCCAGATTAGTATTCCAGCCGACGTAAGACTGCGCCCCTGGAGGGTTGGCGCTCAAAAAACTGGGCGCTTGGCAGCGGCTGCTGTATTGCCCGGTCAGGCAGGTGTAGCGGCTGGGCGTGCAGGCAGGGGAGGAGATGTAGAAGCGGGTGAAGCGCACGCCCTCCCGCGCCAAGCGGTCTATGTGGGGCGTCAGCACTTTGTAGCCGTAGCAGCCAAGGGTGTTGAAGTTCTGGTCATCCGTGAGAATTAAAACGACATTCGGGCGGCGGGATGGCTGCGCCTCCGTCGCTCCCAGGGGCATGCTTATACCTACTATGCCACCCAGCATCGTCAACGCCTGCCACAACAACGCGCTGTAAGTCATCACGCGACGCGGATAGAACATCGCTCTTACCCCCTTCTTACTTTTAGGTGTTGCTCAACCTTTGGGCTCTCTGAGGTGAAACTAACGGCACGGCGCCGTCGTTTGACGCACAATCAGTTCAGGCATCAACAGTTCCGTCCCTTCCGCTATCACCCCCTTCGCCAACGCCTCGCACAGTTTCTCCACTGCCCGACGCCCCAACACCTCTGTCCGTTGCCGCACCGTCGTCAGTGGCAACTCCAGCAACTCCGCCGACGTGGGGTCGTCAAAGCCCACCAGCGAAACCGCCCCAGGCACCGCCACTCCCCGCTCCCGCAGCACCTTCCACACTAACAACGCCGTCTTATACTCCGCCGCAAAGATCGCCGTCGGCAGCGGCATGCTCTCCAGCCAGCCTCGCAATCGCTCCTCCCACCTCACCGACTCCCGCTCCGGCGCCAATAGCACCCACCGCGGGTCTATCACCAGACCAGCTTCGCCCATGAGCGTTTGATATGCCTCCCACCGCCGCAGGTCGTCCGTGCTGCTCAGGTTCGGCACCACCATCCCAATCGCCCGATGCCCCAAACCCCACAAATGCTCCAACACCTGCCGCACCCCTGCGGCGTTGTCCGTCGCTACACAGGGCAGGCTCTGGTCATCATACGCCGACGAGGTCGCCACAAAAGGGATGCCCGCCTGCCGCAACCCCTGCAAAGCAGCCTCCTCCCGCACCCGCGATGCCAGCACAATCAGCCCTTCGACGCCGGCGGTGCGAAAGAAATCGCCATACCCGTCCAGGGGCAGTTGGCGGAAGAGCAAGCGGATATTACGTTCTCCTGCTTCATAGGAGATGCCGCGCAGCAGAGGACCCCAATAATGGTTCTCATCGCTCACGTGCGACACGGACCAGACCACCCCTAAGGTCAAAGTAGGAGCCGAGACAGCAGCCGACTCCGCCGAGGGAGGACCGGCGACGAAAGTGCCTTTGCCTTTGACGGCTATCAGCCAGCCCTCCTTAACGAGGTCAGTTACCGCGCGGTCCACACTCAGGCGGTTAGCGCCGAACAGGCGGCACAGTTCCAGCCGTCCAGGCAACATCTCCCCTGAGCGCATCTCGCCCCGCTCGATGCTGGCGCGGAGCATCTCTTTAATCTGTTGATGGACCAACCGAGCGTTGCGCCGTTCTATACGGTTGCGGATGAGTAACGGCACGGTCATCACCTTGCGAGCGTGGTAAGTTGCCGTAATTATACAAAGGATGCCCTGTCTATGTCAAGAAGTTTCTGGGATTAAATAGGCATGTTAGGGCAGATTACGGTCGTATGCCAATGTCACTTGCCCGCGTCAGTTCGGACGTTCGGAGGTTAATTTTCGGAGGGATCGCCCGTGCGTCGTTGACGCACCACGCCGCATGAAAGTCGTCCTCGTCCCCGTCGTCCTCGTTCTCGACCCTCATGACTGCTGACCCCAGTGCTGTTACTGCCGCACCCGCACGCGCGTCCCCATCGTCATTGCGGCGTCAATCGCCAGACAGGTCTCCACCGTCGCAATGCCATCGGTGAGCGGGCAGACGGGGGACTTGTCCTCGCGGATAGCGTCCACGAAGTTCTCCATTTCGTCTTTCCATTCGGGCGTGCCGCGCCCGTGCAGGGGCTGCGTTGCCAGTTCCATCGGCTTCCACTCCGCTGAGGTGTGCAGGTAGCCTTTGAGGACGTTCTCGTGGAAGAAACACTGAATCGTGCCTTTGCGTCCGTGCAGCGTCATGGCTAAAGTGTAAGGGCGCACCACCGAGCCGCTGGTCATCACTTCGCCGAGGGCGCCGTTTTTGAAGCGCAATACGGCGACCTTCACATCATCGTTGTAATCCCCGTAAACTTCCTCCACGTCGCCGACCATCCAGCGCAGCAGGTCAACGGTGTGGTAACTAATGCTGAGCCGCCCGGTGTAAACGAGGCTGTAAGCCCAGCGGTCGCGGCTGGGATATTCAGCGGGGTCGGGTTTGTGGGCGTAGTCGCCGAAGGCGTGGAAGACCTCGCCGATGACGCCTTCGCTCACCAGTCGTTTGGCTTGCTGATACGTGCGCCACACGCGGACGACGTGCGCCGTCGCCGCCTTCAGATGGGGATGCTCCCGCACCGCGAGACGCAGTTGACGACATTCATCGAGCGTGATGCAAGTGGGCGTTTCGACGAGGACGTGCTTGCCCGCGCGCAGCGACGCGAGAATCATCGGGGCGTGCAGGTGATGCGGCACGCACAAATCCACCGCGTCAAAACCACCGTCCGCCAGGGCGTCCTCAAATGAGTCGAAGATTTTGGGCGTCGGCGTCCACTGCCGCGCGCGCTCCTTGCTCCACTCCGTCCGCGCCACGCACGCCACCACTTGCGCCTTTTCTGGAATTGCCGCGTAACCCGCGAAGTGATTGCACGCCGTCCAGCCCGCGCCGACGAGGCACACACGAATCGGTTGCATAGCGACTTCCCTATCTGAAGCATGAAACGTAAAACGTGAACTCACATTCCCAAGTCACGCATCAAGTTCACGCTTCACGCTTCACGTTTCACGTCTCAGAGTTTGACGATGCGCCCCGCCTGCCCCGCGAAGGCGTTGCGCGTGTCCACAATCAGTTTCGCCTCCTTGGCAATCCAGGCGTAGTCATACGCGCTGTGGTTGGTCATCAGCAGCACGCAGTCGGCTTGGCGAATGAGGTCCGCCGTCAGCTCCTGCGAGATGAGCGGGTATCCGTTCCAATGCGCCGATGCCACATGCGGGTCGTTGACGATGAGGTGGGCTTGTTTTTTGAGGAGCAACTCGGCGACCTTGAGCGATGGCGACTCGCGCACGTCGTTCACGTCCGCCTTGTAAGCCAAGCCTAACATCAGCACCGTCGCACCTTTCAAGCTCTTCCCCTGCGCGTTCAGCGCGTCGGTGACTTTGGACAGGACGTAGTGCGGAATCGAGGTGTTGACCTCGCCCGACAATTCAATGAACTTGGTGTGGAACTCGTATTCTTTTGCCTTCCACGAGAGGTAGAAGGGGTCAACGGGGATACAGTTGTGAACGAAGATGCCTCCCGACGTTGCAAACGTATGCGTGCCCTGAACTTCCAGCGAATACACTTCCGTCGCTGTAGATGCGACCTCTAAGTGACGCACGGGAACAGTTGCATACTCCGCGCAGGCAAGAGGGCTCCTGCCATTAAATCCTGCAAACAGCGGCAAGCGGTCGCCCACGGCAAGTCGTTCTGCCGGACAGGTCATAATCGCGCCATCGCGTTCCACCAACATCGGATGGAGGTCGGTGACCCGCAGTGTCGTTCCCGCCGCCGTTTTGATGGTCACCAGGTTGCCGCAGTATTGACGACGGAATAAATACTCCGCTGGCTGGAAGGTGGTTTGTTTCTTTTCGAGGTCGAGCGAGAGAACCTCCACGTTTGGTCTCACGATGACCTCAGCGTCGCTAAAGCGCAAAAGGCGTCCGTCGTTCGCAGTTTTGCATCGCTCAAACAGCGCCTTCACGGGCAAAACCTGAACGCCACTATCCGACTTCACGCAAACGGTTTCGCCGCCCTCCAAACAATGTCCCCCCAGTCCGGGACCCGGCGTAAACTTCATAAAGCCGTAAGGTTTCGTCGAAGCCGCCTCGATCACTTCCCACACGTCAATCCCCATGCGGTCGCACAGGAGCATGAGTTCGTTGACCAGGGCGATGTTGACGCTGCGGAAGACGTTTTCCAGCAACTTCGTCAACTCGGCGACTTTGGGCGAGGAGACGGGCACGACGCGGTCGACGATTTGGCGGTAAAGGGCGCAGGCGACCTGCGTGCATTGGGGCGTCACGCCGCCGACGACTTTGGGCACGGTGCGCAGCGTCCATTTTTTGTTGCCAGGGTCAATCCGCTCGGGCGAGAAGGCGAGGTGGAAGTCGCGTCCGAGTTCCCAGCCCATCTTTTGTAGGCGGGGCAAAACGATTTCCTCCGTCGTGCCGGGATAGGTGGTGCTTTCCAGCACAACGAGTTGTTCGGGCTGCAGATGACACGCCACGTTCTCTGTGGCGGCGATGACGTAGGACAAATCAGGTTCGCGGGTTTTCGTCAGCGGGGTTGGTACGCAGATAATCGCCGCGTCCACCCGTTCCAGCACGCGCGGGTCGGCGGTGGGGCGCAACTTGCGCGCCTCGCGCAAGCGCTGAACGTCAGCGTCAGGAACATCGGTGATGTAAGATTTGCCGTTGCGCAGGGACTCAACGCGCTCCTCGTCCACGTCCAGCGCCCACACCTCGAACCCCACGTTGCCTAACTCCACCGCCAGCGGCAAGCCAACGTAGCCCATGCCGATGACAGCGACCTTCGCACTGCGCCCTTCAAACTTCTCGATGAGACTCAAAGGATACCACCTTCTTACAGTGACCAGTGACCAGTAACCAGTGAACGTCAAGGGGCCGTACTGGTCACTGGTCACTATTCAACGGTCACGCTCTTCGCCAGATTTCTGGGCTGGTCCACATCGCAGCCGCGCAGGACGGCGATGTGATACGCCAGCAGTTGCAACGGCAACGCGACCACAAACGGCGTGAACGAGTAGGTCACTTCCGGGACGTAAATCACATGGTCCGCCAGTTGCGTGATGGTCTCATCGCCCTGCGCGGCGATGGCGATGACCTTGCCCTTGCGGGCTTTGACCTCCTGAATGTTGCTCAGGATTTTCTCGTAAATCGTCTTGCTGATCTCCGTGTCTTCTTCGCTACGGGTGGCGATGGCGACGACGGGCATCTTCTCGTCAATGAGGGCAATCGGGCCGTGCTTGAGTTCGCCCGCTGGGTAGCCCTCGGCGTGAATGTAAGAAATCTCCTTCAACTTCAATGCACCCTCGAGCGCGCTGGGGTAGCCGAAGCCGCGCCCGATGAAGATAAAGTCCCGCGCCTGATAAAACTCCTGCGCAATTGCCGCGATGTGCTTTTCCTGTGCCAGCAAAGTTTCCATGTGCGCGGCGACGTCCTCCAGACGTTTGAGCCGCCGCTGCAAGCGGGCGTCGTCCACTGTGCCGCGCAGTTGCCCCAGTCGCAAGGCGAACAGGTAGAGCGCGGCAATTTGCGCGGTGTAAGCCTTCGTCGAGGCGACACCGATCTCCGGTCCGGCGTGGGTGTAAATCACGCCGTCCGACTCGCGGGCGACGCTGGAGCCGGGCACGTTGACGATCGAGACGACCTTCAGCCCCCGACTCCGCGCCTCGCGGATGCCCGCCAAGGTGTCGGCAGTCTCGCCCGATTGGCTGATGCCCACGACGAGCGTGTTCGGCTCCAAAATCGCGTTGCGGTAGCGGAACTCGGAGGAGATGTCGGTGTCAACGGGGATGCGCGGCAGGCGCTCGAGCAGCAGCCGCCCGACCAGCCCCGCGTGCCACGACGTGCCGCACGCCTGAATGCAAATGCGTCGCACGCTGCGCAACTCATCCTCGCTCAGGTTCATCTCGTCGAGGCGGATCTGCCTGCGGTCCTGCGCGGTGTAGCGCGCCACGACGCGACGAATGACCTCGGGCTGCTCGTGGATTTCCTTGAGCATGAAGTGGGGATAGCCACCCCGTTCAGCGGCGGCGGCATCCCAATCAATATGCACCGCCGTTTTGCGGTGGATGCGCCCTTCGAGGTCGGTGACCTCCACGCCGTCGCGTGTGACCACCGCCATCTCGTCGTCATCGAGGAAAATCACGTGGCGCGTGTAGCGCAGCAGGGCGGGGACGTCGGACGCCACGAAGTTTTCGCCCTGCCCCAGCCCCAACAGCAACGGGCTTTGGCGGCGGGCGACGACAAGTTTGTCCGGTTCGTCCTGACACAACACGACGAGCGCAAAACTCCCGCGCACTTTCCTCAGGGCGCGGCGCACGGCGTCGGCGAGGTTGCCGCGATAGTGCGCCTCGATGAGATGGGCAACGGATTCCGTGTCGGTCGCCGAGGCGAAGCGATGCCCCGCTCTCTCCAACTCCTCGCGCAGTTCGTGATAGTTCTCGATGATGCCGTTATGCACGACGTGCAGCCGCCCCGTGCAATCGCTGTGCGGGTGGGCGTTGAGTTCTGACGGCTCGCCGTGCGTCGCCCAGCGACTATTGTGGGACAGGAGGCCGTTTGCGATAAAGTTCTCCGTTCCAGGCACCTCAAGGTCGTAAACGAAAGGGGAGGGCGCAGGCACTGCGCGGACGCTCTGCACCTCTTGAAAGACAACGTCTCCGTCCAGATAACGCTGCAACAGACTGCGCACGCCCTCAGCTTGAGGATACGCTCTTGTCAGGTAGGTTTCCCGCGCGTTGCGTTTGTTCTCCAACAAGTGCTTCACGGCTGCCAGAGAAAGTCCTGCACGTTCCGCCAGAGCCGTCCGCGTC
>JANWYM010000419.1 GCA_025055355.1 Abditibacteriales bacterium | reverse complement strand
GGGGCACGGAGGTCATCGAGCGGCTCGTCAACGCGTTGCGCCGTCATCCCGACGTGGACATGGTCATCGCCTCGCCCCACCATCCGGAAGGGAAGTTGGAGGACGTGCCGTGGCAGCGCGCGCTCCTCAGCCGCCTCGGCAATCGCGTCGTCAGCGCGGTGATGCCCGGGCGTTTCCACACCGTCTCCGGCATGACGCGCGCTTACCGCCGTCACGTCATCGAGTCATTGGAACTGGAGTCCAACGGAAAGGAAATCCACATCGAAATTCTCGCAAAGGCGATAGCGCTGGGCTACCGCGTGACCGAAATCCCCGCCGTCCTCAGCGGACGCAAAAAGGGGTATTCCAAGTTCAAGTTCCGCGCCATAGCGATTCCGCACCTGTTGTTTTGCCTGTTCGAGAAGCCCGTTCTCCTATTCGGCGCCATCGGTCTGCTCTGCCTCACCGTCGGTGGGATGATTGGTGTGTATCTGACGTGGCAGCGATTTGCCTACGGCATCTGGCATCCCAACCGCCCGCTGATGACGATGCTGTTGCTGTTGGTGTTAGCCGGCACGCAAATCCTCTGCTTCGGCTTCATCGGGACGCAAATCGTCGGCGTGCGACGAGAACTCTACAAGGTGCAGCGCGGGTATCTCCGCATTCAGCGCCAGTTGGAACGCTTTGAGCGCAGAGAAGAGCGCGCCCCCGAACCGACGGAAAGTGAAACCGAAGTATGGCAACCCTGACAACTCCTCACGTCGCCGAAGCCATTGCGCCGACAGCTCCACCTTGGCGCCTCTGCTTTCTCACGACGACTTACCCCGACTTTCAAGGCAGCCCGCGCGGTCCGTTCATCGAGCGGTTGGCGCAGCGGCTGACGGAGCGCGGGCATCACGTTAGTGTCGTGACCGCCCGCGTGTTCACGCATAGCCCGTTGCGCGAGGCATGGAACGGCGTCACCGTGCATCGTTTTCCGTATCCGTCGGGGGAGCGCAAGTTGATTGAACATGACCGCGTGCCGCTCAGGGCGATGCTGCCCTACCTGCTGCGCGGAACGCTGCTGACTTGCCGCGTTGTGCGCGAGCAGCGGTGCGATGTGATTCACGCCCACTGGGTCGTTCCCACAGGTTTGATGGGCGCGTGGGCGGCGAAGTTGACGCGCAAGCCGCTGGTCGTTTCAGCGCACGGCTCTGACTTGCTGGTGTGGGCGAAGAAGCGCGGCATCCGCGCGCTGGCGCGGTGGACTTTGAAGCAGGCTACCGTTTGCTCCGCCAACAGCGCGGCGATGGCGGACGAGTGCCGCGCCCTGGGCGTGAGCGATGACCGCTTGCATCTCATTTACGAAACGGGCGTTGATGTGACGCAGTTTCATCCTGACGTAAGCGGTGTCGAAATCCGACGGCGGTATGGATTCCATCCGCAGGACGTGGTCGCGCTGTTTGTCGGACATCTGACGCGCAGGAAGGGTGTGGACGTGTTGCTGAAGGCTTTCGCGCAGACGCACTTGCCGTCGCTGCGCTTGCTGATTGTGGGCGACGGACCGGAATGGAACCCGCTGCACACACTTGCCGCCGAGTTGGGCGTTGCCGGGCGCACGACCTTCGCGGGCGCGGTGGCGTGGCAGGACCTGCCGCCCTACTTTGCGGCGTGTGATGTCTTCGTTCTCCCGTCCCGCAGTGAGGGCATGGGCGTTGTGCTGCTGGAGGCGATGGCAAGCGCGAAGCCCGTCATTGGCAGTCATGTCGACGGCATCCCATCGCTCATCGTGCCAGAGAAAAATGGGCTGCTGGTCACCGCCGAAGATGACACCGACCTTGCCACCGCGCTGTCGCGCCTCGCCGCAGACGCTGCGCTGCGCGGACGGCTCGGCGCCGCCGCCCGTCAGATGGCGTGCGAACAGTTCGCTGAAAGCAAGCAGGTGGACGCGGTGGAGCGGCTCTATTTCATGCTGTCAAAGCGTTATGGTCAACGGTCAATGTTTGATGCCTCCGACCATTAACCATTGACCATTTTTAATGAAGTCCCGTGCCCTGCACATTTCGATTTCCGCCGCGATTCTCGCCCTGTTACTTTGGAGCGTGGATTGGCGGCAGATGGCGAGCGGGCTGCGCCATGCGAATTGGTGGCTGCTGTTGCTCGGCTGCGGCATCGTGCAACTCGGCGCGCTGCTGCGGGCGTGGCGGTGGCAGTTGATTGCCAACAAGGACGCGAAGTGCGCGACCTTCGCGGACGCCTGCGTCGTGACCTACGTGGGCAGCGCGTTGAACATCCTGCTGCCCGCGAGCCTGGGTGACGTGGCGCGCGCTTACTACGGCTACCAGCGCACGGGGCGAAGAGAGACGATGCTCGCGTCCAGCCTGATGGACAAGGGACTGGCGTTGTGGGCAGCGATGGGGATGGGGTTGATTCCTGCTGCGCTCAACGGTTTGTGGCATTGGTTTGGCGTCGAGTTGGGGATGCTTCTCGCGCTCTCGGCAGTGTTGTTCTTCCCGCGTGTAGTTCCGTGGAGCATCATCGCGCGCTGTCTGCGCTGCGTTCGCGTCACGCTGCGATCGCAGGAACTCACAGCAGGGTGTTGCCTCCCCCTGCCTCTCATAGTTGCGACGGTGGGGCTGTCCGTCGCCGCGTGGCTCACGAACTACGTACAGTTGGCGCTCACCCTGCGCGCGCTCGGCGAGCCAGTCCCCTTCGCTTTCGTGATGGTCGCCGCGCCGCTCATCACGGTCGCAAAGTTGACGCCGTTCACACTGGACGGCTTGGGCACCCAGGAGGCGGCTTTCGTCTACCTGCTACAACCGGCGGGCGTGTCTGCTGGTGCGGCTTTGTTGTCGTCGTTCGCGCTGCGCCTCGGTGGGTCGTATCTTCCCGCCCTTGTCGGCGCGCTCATGCTTGGCGTGGGAACGCCTTCTCATGGAACACGAAAACCATCTCCTCCCAAATCGCTGGAACGCCACAGCGTTAAAGCGTTGGAACATTAGGCTGTTGCTCATTCCGCTGGCTCTGGTCGCGGGCGCGTTGTTGGTGTGGACGCTCACCCTGTTTGCGTCGCCCCACGCCTTCAAGTTGCAGGCGTTGTTGCTCTGTGCAGGCGTGCTGCTGTTGAGCGCGGCAGCCGCGAGCGTCGTCGCACTATGTCCGCTCCCCCTGGACAAACTTCTGGATAAACTTTACACGCCGCGCCTGTCGCGCATCGTCTTGGGCGCGTTCCTCCTGCTGAGTTTGATGATGCTCACCAGCAGCGCGGTGCTGCGCCATGAGAAGTTCCTAACCTACATCTACGACCTGGGCATCATGGAGCAGACGCTCTGGAACACCGCGCACGGGCGTCCGCTGGAGTTCTCCGTCTCGCATGGACAGCCCACCGTGCGCGCTCTCACCGGGCGGCTGGAACTGATTTATCTGCCGCTGGCATTCCTTTATCGTTTGCGCCCGGACGCGACCACGCTGCTCTACGTGCAAAGTCTCTTCTTGGCATTGGGCGCGCTGCCGATTTACTTGCTGGCGCAGGACAAACTGAAGAGTCCATTTGCCGCGCTCTGTTTGGCAGGCGCGTATCTCATGCACCCCGCCGTGCAGGGCATCAACTTGTCGGCGTTTCACAGCACGTCGCTCGCGGTGCCCATGCTGCTGTTTGCGTTCTACTTTCTCGAACGCGGCAACGTCCGCTCGTTTACTCTCGCGGCTCTGATGGCGTTGAGTTGTCGCGAAGACCTCGCCTTGCCGCTGTTCGGCTTGGGGGTTTACGCCGCGCTCGCACATCAGCGGAAAGCAGCAGGATGGGGGATTGCCTTTGGCAGTCTCGCCTGGTTCGCGCTGATTGTGTTCCTCATTCCGAAACTCACGCATGCCGCGCCCTCGCCCTACGCGCGCAAGATGTTGGGGCATCTGGCGGAAGGACCGACGGGGATGCTGCGGACGCTCGTTCACGACCCGATGGCGCTGATGCAACAACTCGCTACCTTTGACAATCTCTTTTACCTCTTCGTCCTGCTCGCGCCGTTTGGACTGTTATCGCTGCTGCGCCCCGCCGCGCTGTTGACGTGTGCGCCGACGCTGCTGGCGCATCTCAGCAGCGGTTGGAGTCAGATGGCGGACATCCAGTCGCACTACGCCGCGCCGCTGCTGCCCGCCGTGGCGGTGAGCGCGGTTCTGGGCGTTGACACGTTGGCAGGTTGGCACGTTGGCAGGTTGCACGTTGGCACGTTGGCACGTTGGCACGTTGGCACGTTGGCACGTTGGCAGGTTGGAACGTTCCAACGCGCTAACGTTCCAACGTTCCAACGTTCCAACGTTCTAACGTTCCAACGTGCCAACGTGCCAACCTGCCAACGTGCCAACGTGCCAACGTGCCGACGCGCTTACAACCGCCTTGCT
>JANWYM010000418.1 GCA_025055355.1 Abditibacteriales bacterium | reverse complement strand
GAACGGATGGTTGTCTAATTGCAGGTGAACGAAGTCGCGCGCCGTCAGCAGCCGTCCGCCCCACCGTGCGTGCAGGGCGCGCATCACCGTGCTGCGCCCCATGCCACATCCGCCGCTCAAAAGCACAATGCTCCCCGGCTGCGATAGTTGCAGCACTTGGTGGATGGTTTGCACTTGGCTGGGGTAAAGATGCAATTCGCTCATCATACTTCCTCCGCCGCACAGGGAATCAAATAAAAAGCCCACTGTCCCGCGATGGCCTTTGGACAGTGGGCTTAAAGTTCGTCGCTGAGAGAGGATGAGACCTACGTCGTCAACCCCCCTCCTTCCGTCCAAAGGTTGCGTATCTCCCGCTTCGCTTCGAGCGCGTCACAGGCGGACAGGTGCTGCGCCGCATTGCCGCCAATCGGCATGACGGAGCCCGCGGAACTCCCCCCATGCCCGAAGCGGGTGTGTCCCGATAACGGTAAACCATATTGAACCATCTGGAAAGTCATGACGGATGATCTCCTATCGCTGAGAGCCTCAAACAAACCGTAATGGACAACTGACGGCTTGTAATTATAGCGAAGCATCATGGGAGCGTCAAGGATTTTTTTGCGAGCCGCTCATCGCCCGATGCACCGCCGCAAAAAACGCCCGCAGGTCGCTGACGGTTTCCTCGCTGAGGTCGGGCATCGTCACCATCAACACCCAGCGGTTCGCGTCCTCCATCGCCTGCCACGTCCCGCGCGCTTGGGCGAGGAGGAACTTGTCGGAGTAGTTGCCGACCGCAATCGGCTCGTGCCTCAGCGCGACGAAACGCGTGCTGATGAGTTCGTTCGGTCCGTCGGTTTCGCTTTGCTCCGTTGAATGATAGTCGCTCGGACCCGTGCGAATTTTGCCGCGCATCTTCAGCGTGCCGTTGACCAGCGTGCGCCGCGCCTCCTCCAATACGGCGCGGAGCGGAGGCGTCAGTTCGCCGTTGAAAGTGAAATCTTTGTAGCGAAACCAGCCTTGACGTTGGGCGATGCGAAGGATGGCAGCGTAAACTTCAACGGCGTCGCCGCGCGGAATCTCGGATTGGGCAAGCAAACCCTTCGTGAGGGGTGTGTTGTAGTACAGCGTCAAACGGCGGAACGTCGCCTGGTGCGGTGTGTCGTCAAACGTCACCGGCTGCGGCGAGGTGCGCAAGTCGCGGGCGTATTTTTTGTAGGCTTCGACGGCGGGCTGTCCGACGAACACGATGTCATGCAGGTAGCCGAACGTCGCCACCGTCAACTTGAAGCCCAAAAACAGCCCCGCCAGTTCGGGCAAGCCGAGCGGCACGCCCACATCTTTCAGGGGCACGGTCAACTTCAAAACAGGATGCCCCGCCGCTTGCAGCGCGGTGAGTTTTGCACGTTCGGGTTCGGGAAAACCTTCCGCGCCGATTTGCAGGAAGACGACGTCGTTCGCGTAATCCTCTGGCGGGCGCAGGTCTTCGCCGTAGAAAATCAGAAAGCCCTTCCCGCCTTTGCCCAGACTTTCCTCGACGAGTTGCTCCACCCACGGCGCAAGCCCCAGACCTTCCGGCGGAAGAACGAGGACGACTTTGTTGCGCTGCCGCTGCCTGACTTCGTTGGCAATGAACGCACCCAGTCGCACAAAAGGCGACGGCTCACCGGTCGCTGGGGTCACTGGTAACTGATGACTGACGCCGTAGAGCTCCTGCGCCCGTTCCAGCACGCGGCGGATGAGGCTGCCGTCAAACGTCGCGTGGGGGTTCTGCGCCAACGCCTGCGCGGTCAGTGCGAGGCAGACGGGGCGGACGAACACGCGCGTCGCGGGCGCGCTCATGCGGCCGGGTGTGTGGTTCTCGCCGTCGAGCTGAATCGGCACCATCGGACAGCCGCGCGGGCGGGCGAACTGGTCGAGGTAAGAACCGGGCAGCGTCATCACCTGAATATGCTCCGAGGACGGCAGCCCCGCTTCTTCCAACAAACCTGCGAACCATTCAAGGTGCGTGATGGGCTCCTCGCTGGTCATGCCCATACTCACGCCAATCATCATCGTCCTTTGTAGCGCAGGCTTCCAGCCCGCCGCTGCCGACAGAGCCCGCCCTGAGCGCGGCGAGGGGACGTCGGCGCTCCATTTCCCCTCATTCTCGGCAATCTCCCGCAATATCCGATTCAGCGACGCCGGGTCGGTGCTGTCGCACGGGTAGATGTGCAGGTTCGGCAGGTCAAGGTAGCCCAACCGCTTAAGGGTGTAAACCGTCTGCACCGAGCCGCCCATGCCCGACCATATCACGTGCCGTATTCCCTGCCGCACGATGGCAGCGGCTTCCTCTTCAACTTGTCGCAGCCACTCGGGGTGCTGAAGGGCTTTCTCAACGCCGTCCACCCAATCCAATTTCACGTCATCGCCTTCCAGAGCCAGTGCGCGCATCTTCCCCTCGCGGCGCAGGAGTTGACCAATAATGTCTTCGCGAGTGAGTTGCTCAACGAGCGCGTCGGTTTCTGGGTTGCTCGCGCCTGTCAGAGTAATGCGTGCCATTGTTCTTCCTCCCATGAACTTCATGGACTCATGAACCCATCAACTCCTCCCGCCGCACCGCGCGCTGTTCCTTCACCGACAGATACGCTGCCTCAATCATCGCCACCGCGTTCAGGTTGTCCCGCGCCTCGCAGAGGAACGGCGTGCCGGTGTCCAGCGCGTCCACGAAGTGCGCCATCGCGTTGCCGAAGGCGTCGGGAAACCAGTCGCCCCGAAACGTCGGGTAGATTTTAGCGGGCGGGTCTGTCGTGGTCACGCAGATTTCTTTGCTGTTGCCGCTGATGCAGCCGCGCGTCCCTTGAATGGTAATTTCCTCCGTGCTGTGCGGGCGGGGACGGTGCCCGCGATAAGACCAGTTGTTGAGGATGAGTCCCTGCACGCCGCTCTGAAAGCGCACGAGCAGGCTGCTCAGCGTGTCCCCCTTGATGTGCTTCTGCGAATCGTCGTGCGCCATCAGCGCGTAAACGCTGTCCCACTCGCCGAACCAATGCCGCACCAGCGCGAAGTGATGAATCGCCATGTCCGACGTCACCCACCGCTCCGCTTTGCCATACCACCCGTGCGCGCCGGGGTCGAACCAGTTGACGTTCTCAATCTGGAACCAGTAGGGCGTGCCGAGGTATTTCTCATCGCGCAGGTAAGGTTCCATCGCCCGAAACGCTGGCACGAAAATCGAGTTCTGGTTGACCATCATCGGCGCGCCGTGCCGCTCGGCGATTGCGACGAGTTGCCGCGCTTCGTTCAGGTAGGGCAGCAGCGGCTTCTGAACGAACATCGCCTTTTGATGCTGCGCCGCAAAGGCGATAATCGGCTGGCGCAACGCCAGCGTGTGCGGCACGGTAATGTCCACGATGCGCACGTCCGCCCGCGCAATCAGTTCGCGGTAGTCCGCCGTCACGAACGACAAATTGAAATCTCGCGCCACTGCGCTGCGCCGCGCCTCATCAATCTCCGCGCCGCCGACTACCTTCAACCCCTGCCGCCGATAGCCCTCCAGATGCTGCCGCGCAATGCCGCCCAAACCGACGATGCCAATGCCCCAATCCGAGCGTGCCATAGAAACCTCCAAAGATAAGAGGTAACCCCCTTTGAGTTTCTCCCTTGGTAAGAGGGAAACCGCGGTTGATGGTTAGCATACATCAGCGAAGGGTGAGTTGTCAATGTTGACACCCCAGAGGGGAACGCGCTACAATCAGCGCACGGAGGCAAGGTCACGATGTGGTATTTCGACAACGGCTGTGTGCGCTACGAGTCAGCACAATGGACGGTCTCGCTGCGCGCCATCAACGACGCCAGTGCCATCGTTCACCGCAAGGTGGATGGCTTCTTTCCGCTGTGGCTTTACGAGTGGACGGACTACTGGGTGGAGTGCCAAGGTGCGGAGGTGTGCTCGGTGACGTTCGGTGGCGAACCTGCCGCTGATGGTCCGACGCCCAGCCTGAAGCGCTACGTTTATCAAAACCAACTCGGTCACAGCCGCATCGTTGTCACCGTTGACGGCGAAACCCTCCCGCCGCTCGCGGTCGAAGTCATCTCGCGCAAACTGGACAAACCGCCCGGCGACCCGCTGCACTATCCGACGTTCTATCACCGCTTGCGCTCGGACCTCGTGCGCCGTCTCACCGCGCTGCCGTTTGCGTTCTCCGCCCCGACCTTTCATCGCGTCGAAGAGGTCAGCGAACCGCCCACGCCGCTGTTTCTGTTGTGGTTCCTCCAGCAAAACGCCGAACGCTTGACGAGCGCGGTCAACACGATCCTTCACCGTCCGCATCGCCACCTGACTTACGCCGAAGAATTCCTGCCCGTCACGCAAGCCTTTGAGATCACCCCGCGCACCCTGCAAGCTGTC
>JANWYM010000417.1 GCA_025055355.1 Abditibacteriales bacterium | reverse complement strand
CCTCGTCGTCGTCCTCCTCGTCGGACGTTCCCGATAAACGATGCAAACAACCGACGACGAGGACGAGAACGACTTTCATGCGACATGGCGCCGATGAATCGGCAGGCCTAAACTTTTGCGCTTCACTCTGCCCGATAGGTCAGAGACCTCCGTCGGGCGAGACATCCTTTTCCGCCTCAAGGCTGTCAACGGATTCTGGGAGCGGATTAAACGGATTGCTTTTGGATGGGATGCCGACGCCATCCGCTTCATCCGTTACCGAAATCCGTTGACAGCCTTGAGGCGGAAAGGGACGTCCCGCCCGACGGGGTCTGCCGCCCCCGTGGACACAGCGATAAGTGAAACGCAAAAGTTTAGGGCAGGCATAACTCCTCGGGAAAGAGCGGGCCCGGCGTCCCCAACCTGTTGGGGATGGGGTTACCGCCGACCCCGAACAAGGTCGGGACTCTTGTTCCTACGATTTTCATACAGCGTGGGGTCCCTCAAGGGACAGGCACAACTCCTCTCATCAGCCGTTAATTTACACTGCCATGATTCTGGCAGGTTTCGGGGCGCGCGTCAATATCTCCGCGCCGTTTTGTGTGACCACCACCATGTCCTCCATCCGCACCCCGCCCCAGCCTTCGATGTAAATACCGGGTTCGACCGTGACGACCTGCCCGGCTTTCAGTTTGCCCCGCTCCCGCCAGTGAAGGCGCGGGGCTTCGTGGATGTCAATCCCGACGCCATGCCCCAAGCCGTGACCGAAGTTCTCCTTATAGCCCTGCGCTTTAATGTAATCCCGCGCTGCGGCGTCCACCGCCTTGCAAACGGCGTCGGCGCGAATCGCTTCTTCTGCCCTCTTTTGCGCGTCCAACACGAGGCGATAAATTTTCTGCTGCTCACTGGTCGGCTTGCCCAGACACACCGTGCGCGTCAAATCGGAGCAGTAACCCTGATACTTACAGCCGAAGTCGAACGTGATGAGGTCGCCCCACTCCAACCTCTTCGCGGACGCCTTACCGTGGGGCAAGGCGGAGCGCGCGCCTGATGCCACAATCGCGTCGAAACTCAACCCGTCCGCGCCCTGACCAATCATATACTCTTCAATCTCTAACGCCACCTCGCGCTCCACGCGCCCCGGCCTGAGTTGTCCGAGGATGTAATTAAACGCCTTGTCCGCAATCTCCACCGCCTTGCGAATGGCGGCAATCTCGCCTTCGTCTTTGATGACGCGCAACTCCTCCACTACGTTCTTGCTGGGAACGAGTTCCCCTTCTTTGAACTGCTTGGCCATCGCCTCGTGCGCCGCCACCGTGACGTGCGCCGCCTCAAACGCCACCCGCTTGAGTTTTTTCTTTCGGGCTACTTGCGCCGCTTTGTCGCTGAGCCCGCCTTTGGCGATGAGGATGTCGTAGCCGCGCACCTGTTCCTTAGCTTGCGTCTGGTAGCGGAAATCGGTAAAGAACCACGCGCCATCCGCGCTGATGAGCGCCATCCCTGCGCTGCCCGTGTAGCCCGTCAGATAGCGCACGTTCGACAACCCGCTGCATAGAAAAGCGTCCGCCTTCAGGCGCGATAACTTCTGACGAACAGCAGCAAGACGGTGGCTGAAATTCATGTTTGTTCCTCCGGCGTATCGAATGACGACAGGGTGTTGGTGCGACTGTCTCCCCTTTGCAGCATTATCTTAACACAGACATGAGTTTTGCGCAAACGCTTCCACTTCACGCCTGCGCTCTCGCGCCCCGATTGGCGAGCGAGTCTATGAAATCGGGACGCGGAAAGAGGTTGCATCCCGGGCTTAATCCCGTTTTGTCCGACAGCAAGATGATCACCTTGCTGCTCAAAGAACTCTTCGGCGTCCAATGCCACCGTGAAGGGTGACGCTACAAGCCTCCCTTCTCCCCCACCGACCCTTATAGAGTCACTTCTGTCGCTGAAACGACGGCTCCGCTGGGGCGTCGCCCTCCCAATCAAAAGTCTCCCATCGAAAGCCCCTTCATCGCAAGACACTTTTAAGAGCCTACCGCCGAAGTCGCCCGCGACGCTTGACGTGCTCCCTGCTTGTGCTTATAATCCATACGGAGGCAAAGAGCGTGATTCCTGTCATTCTCAGCGCAGTGCGCACGCCCATCGGGGCGTTCGGCGGTTATTTCAAAAACTTGACGGCGGCGGAGTTGGGACAGGTGGCGATCGCTGAGGCTCTGCGCCGCGCCCGCGTTTCGCCCGAAGAGGTCAACGAAGTTTACATGGGCAACGTCGTCCAAGCCGGGCAGGGTCAAAATCCGGCGCGTCAGGCGGCGCGTGGGGCAGGCATCCCCGACCACGTACCGGCGACAACGGTGAACATGGTGTGCGGTTCGGGCTTGAAAGCCGTCGCACTGGCGGCGCAGGCGGTGCGCGTCGGTGACGGTGACATCTTCGTTGCGGGCGGGATGGAGAGCATGAGTCGTGCGCCCTATCTGTTGCCGTCCGCTCGTTGGGGGGCGCGGATGGGCAGCGTGATGATGTTGGACGCGATGCTCTGCGATGGCTTGCTCGACGCCTTCACCCAACAACACATGGGCGACATCGCCGAACGCTGGGCGGAGCGATACGGCATCACACGCGAGGAGCAGGACGCCTTCGCCCTGCGGAGTCAGCAACAGTGCGCGGCAGCCGTCGCCGCCGGCTTGTTCAACGCCGAGATTGTGCCTGTGGAAGTCAAGGGAGATAACGAACGACGCCGACAGGATGTCGGCGCTACGACCCTTGTGCGCTTCGACGAACACCCACGCCCCGACACGACGCTGGAAAGACTGAGCCAACTCAAACCCGCCTTCCGCCCCGACGGCACAATTACCGCCGGCAACGCTTCGGGCATCAACGACGGTGCGGCAGCTTTAGTTATTGCTTCCGAGTCGCGAGCGTTAGCGAGCGGTCTCCGACCGATGGCGCGCATTCTCTCTTACGCCGCTTATGCAATGCATCCGCACGAGTTCGGCATCGCGCCCGCCGGCGCGGTGCGTCGCGCCCTTGAACGCGCCGCGTTGCCCTTGGAGCAGATTGACCTCATCGAGAGCAACGAAGCCTTCGCCGTGCAAACCTTGGCGTTGACCAAAGAGGTCGGCTGGGACCTCGAGCGCGTCAACGTCAACGGGGGGGCGATTGCCCTTGGGCATCCCATCGGCGCCAGCGGGGCGCGCATCCTCACCACCCTGCTCCACGAGATGGAGCGCCGCTGCGTCCGCTACGGCTTGGCGACGCTCTGCGTGGGGGGGGGCATGGGAATTGCGATGGTCGTGGAGAGAGTGGAAGGGAAATGTGGAAGAACTGTCAACGGATTTCGGTAACGGATTAAACGGATTCGCTAACGGATTAGACAGATTTTGGTAACGGATTAAACGGATTCGGTTGGAGGGTCTCCTCCGTAAATCCGCTTAATCCGTTACCGAAATCCGTTGAAGGTGCGGACGGCTCGGACAGTTGCAGGTGGTTCACCACAAATCCGCTTAATCCGTTACCGCAATCCGTTGACAGATGCGGACGGCTCGGACAGTTGCAGGTGGTCCACCACAAATCCGCTTAATCCGTTACCGCAATCCGTTGACAGTTGACAGTTCTCTCAGGAGCGTTCTGATGAACCTTTCCGTCATCGGCACAGGCTACGTCGGGCTAGTCACGGCGGTGTGTTTCGCCGAGTTGGGACACCACGTCGTGGGCGTGGACAACAACGAGGAAAAAATCAAAAAGTTGCGGGATGGCATTCCGCCGATCTACGAGCCGGGCATTGACGCGTTGCTCAAGCGCAACATGGCGCAAAGGCGGCTGCGCTTCACCAGCGAGATTGCGGAGGGCGTGGAGGCGTCCACCGTGTTGTTCATCTGCGTCGGCACGCCGCAGAACGAGGACGGCAGCGCGGACCTGTCGCAGGTGGAAAACGTCACCCGCGTCATCGCCGAAAACATGCGTGATTACCGTCTGCTGGTAGAAAAAAGCACGGTGCCCGTGCACACCAGCCGCTGGATTGAGCGCACCGTCCGCCTCTACAACCGCCGGGGCGTCGAGTTCGACGTTGCCTCCAACCCGGAGTTTCTGCGCGAGGGCAGCGCGATTGAAGATTTTATGAACCCCGACCGCATCGTGATTGGCGTCTCCTCCGACCGCGCCGCGCACATCCTGCTCGAACTCTACGCGCACTTCAACTGCCCCAAAATCGTCACCGACGCCAACACCGCCGAAATCATCAAGCACGCCTCCAACTCGTTCTTGGCGATGAAAATTTCCTTCATCAACATGATTGCGAACCTGTGCGAGCAAGCCGACGCCGATGTGCAGACCGTCGCTGAGGGCATGGGGCTGGATAAGCGCATCGGGCGAGCGTTCCTGAACGCGGGCCTTGGATACGGGGGCTA
>JANWYM010000416.1 GCA_025055355.1 Abditibacteriales bacterium | reverse complement strand
CTTGAGCGCGCCCATTGACGGGGGGCGCGGGATTCGTCGCTTTGAGTGGGACAGTTACGTGGGTGGACCGCCGGCGACGGTGAACACGCTCTGGTTCGTGCGCGTCCTCTTGCGACTTGCCAAACAATACGCGCTGACGCATGACCGCGCGCGCGCCCGCGCCCTGCGCGAACGGGCGACGCCTTACCTCCTCACCTGTCTGCAGCGCACTACGCCCAGCGGCTTGCTGCCCGAACTGATGGCAGGACCGCACGGCAAACCCTACTGGGCGGCGCCGCACGGGTGGGCGTCCGCCTCCCTGGTGTTCAGCGTCTTGTTGCTGGACGAACTTGGTCAACTGCTCCAGGAGAGCCCGCGTGAGTTGGGCGTCCCGCTCCACAACTGCACAAGTTGACCGCCCCATTTGCCGACTGGCTTGACATCTGTTATCCCATCATGTAAACTTTACGCAATTCAAGGATGGAGGTGTGAGGGCATGACGACGATTGAAGAGATTGTGGCACGGGAAATTTTGGACTCGCGGGGGAACCCAACGATTGAAGTGGAAGTGTTCTGCTCGGCGGGGGCGTGGGGGCGGGCGAGTGTGCCATCCGGCGCCTCCACAGGGGATTACGAAGCCGTGGAACTCCGCGATGGGGATCGGGACCGCTACGGCGGGAAAGGCGTGCTCAAAGCGGTCAGTAACATTCACGAAAAAATTGCGCCAGAACTTATCGGCTTGGACGTATGCGAGCAGGTGGCGATTGACGAGTTGATGTGTGAGATTGACGGCACGCCCAACAAATCCAACCTCGGCGCGAACGCGATTTTGGGTGTGTCACTGGCGGTGGCGAAGGCGGCGGCGAACGCGGTGGGGCTGCCGCTGTATCACTATCTGGGTGGCTTCGCGGCGCGGACGCTGCCCGTGCCAATGATGAACATCCTCAACGGTGGTAAGCACGCTGACAGCGGGGTGGACACGCAGGAGTTTATGGTGATACCGGTCGGGGGGCAAACCTTCAGCGAGGCGCTGCGCATGGGCGCGGAGATTTACCACGCGCTCAAGCAAGTCCTGCACGGGCGCAAATTATCCACTGCCGTCGGCGACGAGGGCGGCTTCGCGCCCAACGTCAAGAGCACGGAGGAAGCCCTCGGTGTGATAGCGGAGGCGGTGGAGAAGGCGGGCTACACGCTCGGACGCGATGTGCTCTTCGCCTTAGACCCGGCGGCGTCGGAGTTTTACGATGCCGACAAAAAACGGTATGTCATGCAACGCGAGGGGCATGAGTTTACGTCGCTGGAAATGGTCGCGTTCTGGGCGCGTCTGGTGGAGAAATATCCCATCATCTCTCTCGAAGACGGACTGGACGAGGACGACTGGGAAGGTTGGGCGCACCTGACGAAAACGTTGGGAGGCAAGGTGCAGTTGGTAGGCGATGACCTGTTCGTGACCAACACGGAGCGGCTGGCGCGTGGCATCAAAGAAGGCGTGGGCAACTCCATCCTCATCAAAGTCAATCAGATTGGGACGCTGACCGAAACGTTTGCCGCGATTGAGATGGCGCAGCGGGCGCGTTACACAGCGGTCATTTCCCACCGTTCGGGGGAGACGGAGGATGATACCATCAGCGATATTGCGGTCGCCGCTAACGCGGGGCAAATCAAAACCGGCGCACCCTGCCGCACCGACCGGGTGGCCAAATACAATCAGTTGCTGCGCATCGAGGAGGAATTAGCCGACGCGGCGCGCTATGCGGGACGCGCGGCATTCTATAACATCGGTTGAGCCGGTTGAGCCGGTTGAGCCAGTTGAGCCGGTTGACTCTGGCTCAACCGGCTCAACCGACTCAACTCTCAATGTAGGAGGCTGAACATGGACTCTCTCCAAACATCGTCGTCCCGTCGCAGCAGGGGAGAGGGGACGCGTCTGCCCCGTTGGTATCGGGTGTTGAAGTGGGCGGCATTTTATGCCTTATGTGGGGCGATGTGCGTGCGCATCGGTCAGGCGGTGGCGCTGCAGCAGGAAAAGCAGATGCACGCTGCCATTGCCGCGCAAAAGTTGGAGCGCTTCCGCGAGCGCAAAAGGCAGGTGAACGCCGAACTGCGTGCCCTGCAGATGGGCAAGGGGCTGGACAAGGTGTTCGTCGAGAACGGGTTCATCCGGGAGGGGGAGCGAGTGTTCGTGTTGCCGAAAGACCCGCCCGTTCAGCCCCAGGTCGCTGCCCCTTCTAAGTCGGCTCTTCCCCCCAGGAAGCCTCCGTGGAGGGAACGCGCGGCAGAGGCGCTGAAACGTCTGTGGCAGCGATAGCGCTCTTTGTCCTTCTCTATTTCCTTTCGTTTCATCCGCTCAATTGGTTCTGGGTGGGATGGCTGGCGCTAACGCTGCTGTTGTGTTCGCTGCGGGGGTTGGGTTGGAAAGAGCGGCTGTGGCGTGGCTGGGTGGCGGGGGTTTTGGTGCACGCAGCGCTGAACTACTGGATTCCCGTCACGATTTTCAACGCGCGCGAGTTGTTCTCGTGGAGCGGGGGCATCGCCTTGTTCTTGGCTGTCCTGGCGTGGGTGTTGACCGCGTGCGTGTTGGGCGTTTACGTGGCGGTGTGGGCTGTGTGGGCAGGAGCCCACCTGCCAGGGCGAGAACTGTTCTGGTGTCTTGCTGTTGCTGCTGGATGGACGGCGTTAGAATTTGCGCGTTCGTTGGGCGCGTTGGGTTATCCGTGGGGTGTTTTGGGGTATTCGCAATGGCGCGCGCTGCCGCTGATTCAAATTGCCGAGTTGACGAGCGTTTACGGCGTTTCGTTTTTGATGGCCTTCGTGGGCGCGGCGGCAGCGGTGGGGCTGACGCGGCAGCGGTGGTTGCCGTTGGGCGTGGGCGTCGGCGCGGTGGCGCTCTGCGCTGCGTGGGGACAGAGGCGGTTGATGCAGCGCTTTCCGTCGCGCCCTTCGTCCGTCGTGACCATCGTGCAGGGTAACATTGCCAACGAAGCGAAGGTGGATCAAAAACGCGCCCGACAAAACATCGCCGTCTTTGCGGAACTCACCGAGCGAGCGGTGCAACAACGGCAGCCGGCGCTGGTCGTCTGGCCGGAGACGGTGGTTCTCCTGCCGTGGTCGCGCTTCCCCGACGTTCAACAATGGTTGTGTCAATCGGCGCGGGATTGGAAAGCGGGACTGGTGACGGGCAGCGTGGACAGGGACGAACAGAAGCGTGGTTATAACATCGCCGTCAGCCTCTCGTCGCGGGGCAACGTGAAGGGGATTTATCAGAAAGTGCGCCTCGTGCCGTTCGGCGAGTATATCCCGCTGCGCTGGTTCCCGCTGAGAGGGATGCTCCGCTTTTTGGAGCCGGAGGTCAGCGCGGGCGTGTCGGTGCATCCACTGCCGACCGACGTGGGCAACGTCGGCGCCTTGATTTGCTTTGAGTCCATGTTCCCCGACCTCAGCCGTCAATTGGCGCGGTCGGGCGCGGAGTGGCTGGTGGTGATGACGAACGATGACTGGTTCAGCGGCACGAGCGCGCCTGACGACCACGCGGCGATGTCCGTGTTTCGCGCCATCGAAACGCGGCGGTGGGTGGTGCGAGCGGCGAACACAGGCATTTCGTTGTTCGTTGACGAATGCGGGCGTATCATCGCCACCCTCGGCTGGAATCAACGCGACACGCTGACGCGCCGCGTGCGGCATCATGAAGCGGGGGGAGGCGAGACGCTCTACGTCCGATACGGCGACTGGTTTGCGTGGGGGTGCGTCATCGTTTGTCTATTGACCCTCGCCGTGCGACGGCGCGATTACCTGGAACATTTACGGAAAGGTCAACGTCCAACCGATTCGGAATAATGTAGCGCAGGCATCCTGCCTGCCCTCTGCCGACAGAGCCTGCCCTGAAGCGCAGCGAAGGGATGTCGGCGCTACGCGTAGAGGAGAGGTCATGGAACTCATCTGGGCGCCGTGGCGCATCGGCTATATCGTGAGCCAAAAGCCCCAGGGTTGTATTTTTTGTGACAAGCCCAAAGAGGACCGAGACCGCGAAAACCTGCTGCTGGCGCGGGCAAAGCGTTGCACTGTGATGTTGAACGCTTATCCCTACAATAACGGTCATCTGATGGTCGCGCCCTATCGTCACGTCGCCGCGCTCACGGATTTGACAGAGGACGAAATATCTGACATAATGAGAGTCGCTCAACAGTGTGTGCGCGTGTTGCAGCAAGCGTTCCAGCCGGACGGGTTCAATATCGGCATGAACGTGGGGCGCGCGGCGGGGGCAGGGATTGATGACCACTTACACTTGCACATCGTTCCGCGCTGGAACGGCGATACCAACTTTATGCCCGTGTTAGCCAACACCCGCGTCGTGCCGGAGTCGTTGACGGCAACGTTTGAAAAACTGGCGCCGGCGATTCGCCAAATGATAGACAA
>JANWYM010000415.1 GCA_025055355.1 Abditibacteriales bacterium | reverse complement strand
GAGAGCAACGCGGGGAGCAGCAGCAACGCCTACAAGTATGCCGGGCAATGGGGGTATCGGAATGATGGCGACGATGGGTTGATGCACGTCGGGGTGCGGTATTATGACCCTCTGGTGGGAAGGTTTATCAGTGCGGATACTTACTTGGGGGTGGTGGAGAATCCGCAGAGTTTGAATCGGTATAATTACTGTGGAGGGGAGCCAGTCAATCAGGTAGATCCGACGGGGCACTTTGGCGTCTTTCTCAGTTCAAGCGCGATTTGGGCGAGACCTCCCGTTTAGCTCAGACCCAATCCCAATTGGCGGGAGGTGGTTCCCAAGTTACCCCGTGATCGTATTCCCAGACCTAAACCCCCGCGCAAAGGGGATGTGCCCTCCGCCAAAGAACAGAGCAAGATATTGGAGGAACAATTGAAGTCGCCTGTCGGGAGAGCGATAGATTGGATCAAACGAACTCTTGGACTGTCAGAACACCCCTACCTTACTACTCCTCCTGTCATTTGGGCTTAAGCCAAGGGGGCGTAGGGTGGGAAGGGGATAGATCCAATGAACGAAGAAACAGCGACAGACTTTCTTCTTCTTCAAGGCATTGCCCACATAGACGCAGCCGAGTGGAAGCAGGCGCAAATCGCATTAGAAAAGGTGCTTCAGGCTGATCCGCAGGCTTGGGTGGCTTGGCTCTACTTGGCGTATGTGTTCAGGCAAATGAAAGATACGGAACGCGAGGAGATGGTGTGGCAACGCATCGCGGAATTGGATATCGAAGGCTTACAGAGGGTCTGGAAGGACAACGTTGATGATCCGATTTTGTGGATTGCCTATGCTTATGCCTTACAGCAGCGAGGGGATTGGGAAGGCGCAGCAGAAATCTATCAGAGAAGAGTAAGAGGGTCACCTGTCCATCAGAGGGTTTACTACCAACTCGGCATCATCTACTGCAAGATGCAAGATTGGGACAAGGCAGCGCGCGCCTTCGATGATGCCTTAGAGATGGCTCCCGAGGATGAACAGACTCTCAACTGGCGGGCGTATGTTTCAATACAGCAAGGAGACGACCAGCAAGCGGTTGACCTTTGCCAACGATGTCTGGCTCTCAACCCCCGGAATGTAGATGCTTATTACAACCTGGGTGTCGCTTACGGCAAGTTACAACAGTGGGACAAGGCAGCGCGTGCCCTTGACCGTGCTCTGGAGATTGACCCTAAGGATGAACGCCTCCTTGACTATCGGGCTTATGTCGCGGAGCAGCAAGGCGATTTCACGCAAGCCGTTGATTTCTACCGGCGTTGTCTGGCTGTGAACCCGCAGGATGCGGAAATCCGTCTTCACTTAGCCAATCTTTTGCACGACCTCAAATGCATAGATGAAGCGGAAAGAGAATTTCAGGCGGCAGCAGCGTTTGCATCCACCGCTGCCAAAGCGCTTCATGGTTTAACGCGCCTTGCCGCTGAAGGTCAAGACTGGGAACGCGCGCGGCAGTATGCAGAACGGCTTGTGCAGGTCGCTCCTGATTATCCTAATAGCTATTACATGGTAACGAAGATGTGTATGGAGCAAGGGGATTTGAAGGGTGCCGAAGAGTTTCTGCGGCGCGAATTGGGACGCAGTCCAGACAATATTGACTGCCGTTTCGATTTATATGCGGTGTTGGTCCAGACTGGGGAGTGGTTAGAGGCTGAAGCACAAATCCGAGAGGCATTGCGCTATGCGCCTGGTCGTGCAGACCTCTACGCGGGGCTGAGTTATGTCTTGGAAAGACAAAACTACTTGGAAGCGGCAGAAGCCGCCGCGCACCGCGCCCTGGAATTAGACTCTCATAATGAGTTCGCTCAACAGATGTTAGATTGGATTCAAGAGCGGAAGGAAGTCGGCAACTGAGTTACTGTTCACGCCATATATCGTGGTTTCCAGCCAAGTCCTCCTAACCGCTAGCCTCCCGATCTCCCCTAAGACGACTCCAACAGTTCAACAAACTGCTGATGGCAGGCAGCCTCTACCCTCTCCCTTTCCCCTTTGCTAAGGGGGAGAGGGGGTGACGCGCACTGACAGTTGGGGATACAACAACGAACTCAAGCAAATCACCTACGCGGGCGGTGGGACGAACACCTTCACCCACGACGGCATCGGGCGCCGGGTCACGAAAGTAGATAGCACGGGCAGTTACAGTTTCGTTTATGACGGGAGCCGTATCATCAGTGATGGGCACGCGGTTTACACCCGTGCTGGAGACAGCCGTTTAATCAGCGAACGGCGAGGGAACAACAGCAGATGGCATCACAGCGACGGGCTGACCAGCACGCGCACCTTGACAAGTAACCGTCAGAACGTTCCAACGTTCCAACGTTCCAACGTTGAACGATTGATGTGTGGGGCGACTCGCCGAGCGGACGGGCAATACCCCTACGCCGCACCAGGTCGCGGGAGCGTTGGGCTACGAGCGCGACGCGGACAGCGGGCTGTATTTCATCGGCACGCGGTATTACGACCCGAGGGTTGGACGTTTTCTGAGCCAAGACGTGGCACAGTGGGGCGTGAACTGGTATGTTTACGCGGCGAATAACCCGGTAGGTAACTATGAAGTAGACGGACAATCGCCAGGAGATGTAATTGGGGTTGTTGGAGTCATCATCAGTTGGGGGGAAGCGATTGCCGCGCCCTCGCCGGCTACCATTGGCGGGGCCATCCTCGACACTATAACAGAACTGGTGCCGGGGATTCCAGGTACGAGCGTGATTCGGCATGGGGGTGAGGCAGTAGATGTTGTTAAGCATTTGGATGACCCTCCGCTCTATCACTACACAGATCCATCAGGGCTCACTCATAGCATAAATACGGGGCAAATCACGCCTCGTCCTCCCTTCAATGAGGTCTATGCAACCCCTACTCCTCCAAGTGGTATCAGCGATCAAGAGATGCTCTTCGCCATGACAGGTAAATCGAATATAAACTCTGCCATTGAAATCCAGAATCCGAATGGTTGGCTGCCTGCCCCTGGCAAGCCGGGTGGTCAACCCCAGTGGATCCATCCGCCGCCAGTCAATATCACGCCGGTAGGACAAACTTACTTTGACTTTATGAAGAATGGGGATCCCATCTTCGTTTATCCTGTCATTCAGCGATAATTTTCAGTGCCGGTAGTTTCTGGTTTTGGCAGGGGAGGAGAGGAACAGATATGGCAACAGTATTGTGGGACATTTTAGAACCACTTACGCCTAAGACGGACAGCACCTTAGGACTTCCTCTTCGGGTGCGGAGTGTGACGGACGGTGCTGAGATGGTGCTCGTCCCCCCAGGGGGGTTTTTTATGGGCATCAGCCCGGAGCAGATTGAGCGATTCATCTCCAACTTTCCCCAATATGCTGACCTGAACAGTCAGGAGGTCGTGTTCGAGGCATTAGGGAGGTATTGCGGTTCGTCCCGCATAGTCTATTTAGACGCTTATTATGTCGACGTCTACCCGGTCACTAATGCTCGCTATAAGCAGTTTGTAGATGCAACGGGGCATCGAATACCTCAGACCTATGTTACCTTAGCCGAAGGTAAATTAATCCGTAAGCAAGGTGGAGAGACGACGAACCAGGAGTTGCCTCCATGGTTGAAGTTGGCATTATGGGACCCACAAAGCCGTCGATTTCCGAGTGGACGAGAGGAATATCCCGTCACATTAGTGAACTGGTTTGATGCGTGCGCATATTGTGAGTGGGCAAAGAAACAATTACCTACTGAGGCAGAGTGGGAAAAGGCAGCGCGTGGTACCGATGGCAGACTCTGGCCGTGGGGTAACAATTGGGATCCTAACAGATGCAATTGCTCAGAGGGCGGGGTTGGCGATTTGACCTCGGTAGGATTGTATGCTGCTGGTATTAGCCCCTACGGTTGCTATGATATGGCGGGCAATGCTGTGGAGTGGTGCGCCAATAGAATGGGAAAGGACCGCGTTGTGCGGGGCGGCGGCATCCATGGCATAGCACCTCACCAACTTTGTGCCTGGCGTGGGAGTGAGAGCCCAGATTCTGAAGGCCCTGGTTTTCGTTGTGTATATCGGATATCTAAAAGGTCTCTAACCTTGACACAGACTTGACTGCCAGTCTCAACCGTGGGGAGACCGGCAGTCGGACGTGGCGGCGTGGTCAAAGACCATTGCCGACCACTGACCTGTGACGCGGTGGGCAACTGCCTCTCTTTGGCGGACAACCTCACCAGTGAGCAGAGTCTCTACACCTACGAGCCGACGGTGACCGCATCCTCAGTGATGGGCACGCCTTTTACACGCGGGCAGGCGAAGCGCGTTTAATCAGCGAGCGGCGGGGGAACAACTCGCAGTGGCATCACAGCGACGGGCTGACCAGCACCCGCACCTTGACAAGTAACCGTCAGAACGTTCCAACGTTCCAACGTTC
>JANWYM010000414.1 GCA_025055355.1 Abditibacteriales bacterium | reverse complement strand
CTCCTCTGAGAATCGTCGTCGTCCTCGTCGTCCCCGTTCTCGAACCTCAAAAACGACCGACAACGAGGACGAGGACGATTCTCATCCGGCGTGGTGTCTCGACGCGTCGGGGCATGGGCAACTCCCTTAACTTAATGCCATTCGGCTGCATTGAGGATTAATGGGAATGGTCAATGGTTGCATGGTTGACGACGGCATTGACCATTAACCATTGACCATGAGTGATTCTGTGTTCCTCAAGGTCATCGCCTGCGAAATTGCCTTCCGCGAAATCTGTTATGCGGCGGCGCGGTCGCTGAACTTGGCGGACTTGGAGTTTCTGCCGCAGGGGTATCACGACAACCCCGACATCGGCCGCCAGCGGATTCAGGAGCGGATTGACGCTGTGCCAGAGGGAAAATTTGACGCGATCCTGGTCGGCTACGGGTTGTGCAACCTGATGCTGCACGGGCTGACGGCGCGGCACACGCCGCTCGTCATCCCGCGCGCTCACGACTGCATCACGTTCTTCCTGGGCAGCAAGGAGCGATACCAGCAGCAGTTCTTGGCGTGCCCTGGCACCTACTGGTATACGTCGGGCTGGCTGGAACATCGGCAGCGCAAGGGTGAGCGCGTGGAGCGCAAGCAGGGGGCGGGACTGGGGCTGCAACTCCAATACGAAGCGCTGGTGGAAAAATATGGCGCGGACAACGCGCAATATCTGATGGAGTTTTTCGGGCAGTGGACGAACCACTACCGGCGCGGGGCGTTGATTGAATTTGACTTCACCCGTCACCTGAACTTGAAACAGCAAGTGCTGGACATCTGCGCGCGACACGGCTGGACGTTTGAGGAACTGGAGGGCGACATCACTTTGCTACAACGCTGGCTGGACGGCGACTGGACGGACGATGCGTTCGTGAAGGTAGCGCCGGGCGAATCGGTGTGCGCCACCTACGACCACAACATCATGGGAATAGGGAGGTGACGAGATGGCAAAGGCTGCGACGACGAAAAAGCCCAGCACCAAAGCCGGTAGCGCCAAGAAGTCCTGCGGCAGCAAGAAGACGTGCAAGTAACTGACCGCAGCCGTCGTCACAAGCGCAGGGCTATCGCCCGCTTCCGAATTGGATTCTTGTCACTTCCCCCTGCGGTCCAATTCGGCGGGCGATAGCCCCGTGTCCCGTCCTATCATTCTGAATGACCATTCGTGGCGATTTCCTCGTTGTTGCCAACGCGCAGCAAGTGTGGACGTTCCTCAACAACCCGCGCGCGGTCGGCAGTTGCCTGCCCGGCTGCGACGCGGTGGAGGTGCAGGACGCGCAGCACGCGCGGGCGATGTGCGAAATGCACCTCGGTCCCATCGTGGCGCGCTTCCTCTGTTCTGTCACCATCACGGGCTTGGAACCGCCGCGTCGTTTGCAGGGTGTCGTGGACGGCTACGATGCCTCCATCCGCAGCGGGTTCAAAGCGACGGGGACGTTGACCCTCGAACCGACCGCGCCCAACGTGACGCGCGTGACCTACGACGTGGACGTTCAAATTCGCGGGCGTATCGTGCCGTTCGCTGACCGCTTGCTGCCGTTCGTGGCGAAGCGGTTAGCGGGGGAATTTGGGGAGAACGTTTCGAGGACGTTGAAAGAACGCGCCGCATAAGAATCGTCCTTGTCGTCGGTCGTTTTCACATTCGAGGACGACGACGAGGACAACGACGATTGAGAGACTATCCGAAAACCTCACTGTCCCCCTTCGCAAGAGGGACCTCAATGAGGTTCTCGGCGTTATGTTGACCTCCCCCAATCCTATTCTTGATGAGGAGAGTTCTCGGATAGGCTCTTAAACGAACACCATGCCCACCAACTGGCACGACATGATTCTGGCGGTCTATCGCGGCGAGGACCCCGGCGGAGTGGTCTGGCAGCCCCGTCTGGAGTTCTGGTATCACGTCAACACAATTCGCGGCACGCTGCCCGAGCGATACAAGCACATGACGCTGATTGACCTCTACGACGACCTTGGTTGCTCCATCCGCTACTTCGTCCAACCCCTGCGCGTGAAGTATCACAACGTCAAGGTCACCGAGCGGCGCGACGATGAGCGGCTCTACCGCACGTGGCACACGCCCATCGGCGAGTTGCATGAGACGCTGCGCTACAACCAGTTTGGCATTTCCGCCTATCACGAGGAATACAAAATCAAAACCCCCGCCGACCTGCGCGTTTACGAATACATCCTGGAGGACGCGACCTACGAGTTCGACTGGGAGCATTACGAGCAGGCGGTGGCGGCTGTCGGCAATCGCGGCGTGCCGCAGTTCTACTATCGCCGCTCACCCCTGCAGTCGCTTATCATCGAGAACATGGGCTTTGAAGCCACCATCTTCGCCCTGCATGACTGGCCTGAGGCGATTGAACACTTTATTGAGGTGGCGACCTACGCCGATGACCGCCTGTATGAAGTGCTGCTCGCCTCGCCCGTGCCGATTCTGAATCTGGGTGAGAACATTGATTGCTACCTCGACGCCCCGCCGCTCTTCACGCGCTATCACATCCCCTACTACCGCAAGCGCATCGCGCAGATGAAGACGGCGGGGAAGTTCTGTCACATTCACATTGACGGCTACCTGCGCACCTTGCTGCCCTATTTGCAGGCGTGCGAATGGGACGGGATCGAAGCCGCCACGCCCTTCCCGCAAGGTGACGTCACGCTCGAGGAAATCAAAGAGGCTATGGGGAACGTCATCCTGTTGGACGGCATCCCCTGTCTCTATTTCCTGCGCGACTATTCGGTTGATGAGTTGTTGGAGTGCACTGAGAAGTGCGTTCGTCTCTTCTACCCGCGCTTGATTCTGGGCATTTCCGACGAGATTCCCCCCGACGGCGACATCGAACGCGTGCGGTTGGTGAGTGAGATGGTCAGAGAGATGAAGGGGAAGTAGGGGGAAGTAAGGGGAAGTAAGGGGAAGTAAGGGGAAGTAGGGGGAAGTAGGGGGAAGTAGGGGGAAGTAAGGGGAAGTGGGGGAAAGTAAAGGGAGGCAAGAAGGACTCTGGTTGTTTCCTTCCTTCGTCCTTCCTCTTACTTCTCTCTACTTCCCCCTACCTCCCCTTACTTCCCCTTACTTCCCCTTACTTCCCCTTATGACAAACTTCGCGCAACACAATGAAGAGAAGACACCGACTACGCGCTGGCGTTGCTGGACTTCGTGACCACTGCCATCATCACGCGCATCAAAGCCTATCGTCAACGTTTGGGACATCCTGAGAAGGCAAACCCGTGGGGCTTCGCGGATGACAGCATCGAAACGTTAAGCCTAAAGACCTACGCCGCACTCATTTACCCGTTCCATAAACGCCTGGTGGAAGAACTGGCGGAGCCGGGGGTGCGCATCAGCATTCACCTCTGCGGCAATGCCCAGCGGCATTTTGTTTTCCTGCGCGACCATCTGAACGTGCGCAGCATTGACACCGGCTTTCCCATTGACCACGGCATGGCGCGGCGCGAGTTGGGGACGGATGTGGAGTTAATCGGCGGTCCTGCCGTGCCGCTGCTGCGATGGGGCACACCGCAACAGGTGCGCGAGGAGACCATGCGCGTTTTGCAGAGCGGCGTCATGGAGGGCGGCAAGTTCATCCTGCGCGAAGGGAACAACCTCGCCCCCGCCACGCCGCTGGAGAACCTGTGGACGATGTATGAGACGGCGAAGGAGTATGGGCGGTACTCGTGAATGAAGGTTCAACGAGCACCTTCGCTCTCTGTGCGCAAATGTGCGGTGGATAGATGCATAAGGGGTTTTCCGTTACAGTGATGGGGGCGACCCTCTGTGATAGCCCGAGGCAGGGCTGGCAGAATTGAAATGCATAGAGCAGCGTGGCCGCGAAATCCTCTATCTACTCATCGCCCACTCGCTCGCGCAATTGATTCTGCACGGTGTGTCTTCCGACTCTTACAAAAGCTACGCCGTCGCTGACATCTTCTGTCCCTTCCCTCACGGGGAGGAAAGTTCTTCTCGGCGTTACCGCTACGAAAAAAGCCTGTCATTGCGAGCGCAGCGAAGCAATACCCTCCACGGCAACCCTCTCCCCCGTAGGGGATTGCTTCGCTATGCTCGCAATGACCTCAGGAGTCGGGGCGAAAAGCCCCGCCGCGCCGCCCCCGTGACTCCCCTTGGGGAAAAGATATGGAAGGCAACCGCGTAACTTTTGACGGCATCCCGTTCAAGGCTTGACGGACAAAGGGAGGATGTTATACTGAGTGACGGAGGTGAAATCATAAATGGAAGACCAAAGGATATTTATTGACATTCCTCACATTAGTTTTGAGGAACGGGAGAAGTATGCGGGCATGGAGGTAGCAATTCTGGACGGGAAGATTGTGGCGGTGGGGCATACCTCCAAGGAGGTCTTGGAAAAGGCGCTGGAACAGTT
>JANWYM010000413.1 GCA_025055355.1 Abditibacteriales bacterium | reverse complement strand
GCGGTGCGCCTGTTGCAACAGTTTGATCAGCGGCGCGCCCCAGACGAGACACATGAGCACCAAGCCGATCAGGGGCAACCCGTAGATGCGCACAGCCCGCTGGTCGCCCAGGGAGGTCAACATCCGAGAGAGTCTCAGCGACAGCGAGTTGGCGTCCGTGCGCGTGCCGGCTGTCGGGTCGTAGGGGACCCAGCCGTAAGGAGGCAGGTAGAACTCCACCCAGGCGTGGGCGTCTTTCTCGCGCATGGTCAGCCAACCGCCTTCCTCGACCTCCTGGTCGGTGATGAGATACCCAGTCGACACGCGGCTGGGGACACCTACCGCGCGCAACATCAGCGCCATCGCCGAGGCGAACATATCGCAGGCACCCCGCTTCTCGTGCAGCAGGAAGTAGGTCACAGGTTCTTCGTGGAACGGATAGAGGCTGGTCTGAAGCGAGTAGGTGCATTCCGACGCGAGGAAGCGGGCGATGGCTTGGGCTTTTTTCCAAGGGGTTGGTTCTTTGCCCGCGACCTGCTGCGCCAGGCGGGCGACGGGCGCCACAGCGGACGGCAGGTCAAGGTAGTCCGCCCAGACGCTCTGGGGACGCGCGCCGGGCAGGTCAGCCAGTTGCGCAGGAGTCGCAGCGAACACAGCGGAGACCACCTCATACGGCTGGTTCATGGGGAGAGCGCTGCGGCTGTAAGCCGCACCGGTTTTGGTGACGCGCACTTCGGGGGTATTACCCCGAAAACGATAAATCGTCCCGCTCGCGTAAAGGGTATAAGCCCCGCGCGCAATCGGCACGACCTCCTGGCGGATGAAGCGGTGACCGGGCGGACAGGGAGACGTTTGGGTCCAGAAGTAGCCCTCGGCATCGGGCAGGACCGTGGTGTAAGAGAAGGGGTCGCGGTCGTCACTTTGCCAGCCGCGCCCGGTGTAACGGGTGTAAATGCGCCCCCGCAGGAAAAGAAACGGCTCGCTGGAGCGCACCCGCAGCATCGGGCGGTCGCTCAACCACATACTCCCCCCGCGCAGTTGTAGGGTGGGGTAGGAATTGGGATAGGTGTCCACGGGCATCATGTAAGACGCCATGCGGTCGTGCATCTGCGCCATGTTGAAGGGCATGAGCGGCGCGATCAGTCGCTGAAACACCATCCCTAACACCAACGCGATACCCACAATTGGGATGAACAGAATAGTGCACGCCGCGAACTGCCGCGAGATGACAGGTTGGACGCCGCCCAACGGCTCGAAGTTCGCCTGCGCGCGTTCCAGCAGATGCTCGTAACTGATGAGAAAAAGGGCGGCGAACAGGAAGGTGATGAACGCCCCTGTGATTTCCGTGTTGATGTTCAACCCAGCGACGAGACCGAACACGGAAAAGGTCGGCACCAGCGGCACACCCAGCGGCACGGGGCGCTCCATGACGTAACTGCCGACGAGGTAGGTGCTGGCGATCGCCAGCCATCCCATGAAGATGGCGACTTGCGTATCTGGGTCGCCGCTGACCTCCGCTGGAACAAAAAATTGGGCGGGGGACAGGAACAAGAGCGGGGTCACAATCCACGCAGCCGTGACCGCGATGAGGCGGGCGAGGCGCAACCATCGTGTCCCCAGTCGGGCGCAAAAACTGGCGGCATGCCCCAGCAGCAAGAAGCCAAACATCGCTGTCGTCAACTGCGGCACGTCGACGGTCATCGTCACCGCCGCCACGCCCGACCCCACGGCGAGCAAAGAGGCGACGTATCCAGGCAGGTAAGCCCAAACGTTGGAGCGTTGCATAAGCAGCCTCCTTACGAAAAATGCCCATCGTTGCGAGCGGAGCGAAGCCATATCCGACATCCGGAGGGGATTGCTTCGTCGCTGCGCTCCGCGCCATGACACCCGAGCGCCTGTCACCGCGAACGAGGTGAAGCCGTCCGTCAAATCCCCGTCCGCTCTGCCCTCGTCACTTCCCCCCTTTGGGGCAGGGGAAGCCCATTGACCCTTGACTCATTGCTCATCCTGCTTCCAGCACCTTACGCAGGTCATCCCCGCGGTGGACGACGCGCACCGCCGCTCCAATGGAGCGCAATGCGTCATACGACGTGGCATCACGGGACGGCGGGTTCGCATCCCCAAACGACGCCCGGTCCAGCACGAAGCACCCCACCCGCGCGCGGTAGCGCTCCCGCAGCGCCTTCGCCGCCACGCCGAGACGTTCCGGGGAGGCGGCGGAGATGATGATGACGGAGTTCTCATTGCGCATCCACGGGGCTGCCACCTCCACCAACGCGCACACATCCAAGGGCGACCGTGCCTCGGCGCCTGCCAGCAGGTCCAGCAAGGCGTAAAAGGTTTTATCGCTGTGCGCCGAGACCGCCTGCACGCCTTCGCCATTGTGTAAGACCAACTGCACTGTATTGCCCCGGTGAATGAGATACTCGGCGAGCGACGCCGCGATCACAATACCATATTCCAGCGTTGTTTCCTTGCCCTCGCCCACATCGCTGCCTTCCTGCAAATCCAGCAGGATCGTCATGTCCGTTGACAATGTTTCCTCAAACTCGATGACGCGAAACTCCCCCAGGTGCGCTGTTGCCTTCCAGTGGATGTGGCGCAGCGGGTCGCCGGGGCGGTAATCGCGCACGCCGTGAAACTCCAGAGCGTCCGACGCGATCGCTGCGCGCTGTAGGTGCTGCGTGCCCCACTCTCCCCCGCCCGCAAACCCCAATCCCTCTACCTTCAAACGCCGGGGGAACACGGTGAGTTCCGCGTCCGCCGCCTGCGTCGCCGAACTATTGAACAGCCCCAGCGGGTCGGCAGCGCGCAGCATCAGCGGTCCGAGGTGATACTTGCCCCGCTTGCGCAATGCCAACGTCGTTTGCAGTTCAACCGTCTGCCCGCCCCAGATCAATTGCACCAGTTGCTGGGCGGGAGCGCCGATAGGTTGCACCCACTCTGGCAGGGTGTCGCTGACGATAATGAACAGGCGCGGAAACCGTCCGCGATTGGTCACTCGCGTCACCCAGCGCGCTGTGCCACCCTCCGTGCCGACCGGCGCCACCTCCCGCTCGCACTTAATCGGGCGCAGCGCGGCGCGGGATAGGGCGAGTTCGACCACCACTACGCTCACGATTGTCGCCGAGATAAACCACAGCAGCGGCGTACCAATGACCGACGCGACAATGTAGGTGAACAGAAACGCGAACAACAAGGCGACGTGCACCTTGTTGGAGAAGAACTCCAGGCACTTCTCGTTGAAGCGTTGGTAGAAGCGAGACATGAAGGGTCAGTAGATTACTGTCAACGGATTTCGGTAACGGATTAAACGGATTCTGTCCTGTCTGCCGCGATGTAAGCCGCTTAATCCGCTACCGAAATCCGCTGACAGCGACCCCTTACACCGTCGGCACGGCTATCGTGTTCAGAATCTCCTGCACGATTCTCTCGGACGGATTAGTTTTCAGAGCGATTTCGGGCTGCACGATGAGGCGGTGCGCCAGCACAGGCACGGCGAGCCGCTTGACATCATCGGGCGTCACGAAATCGCGCCCCGCGAGCGCCGCCATCGCCTGCGCCGCCCGCAGCAGCCCCAGTGAGCCACGCGGACTGGCTCCGAGCGCGATCTGTGGATGCCGCCGCGTGGCGGTCACGAGTGCAACGATGTATTCCTTGACGACATCCTTCACGTGAATCTCTTTGACGGCTTCCTGCAATTCAACCACCTCTTGCGCCGTCAAAACCTCCTGCGTCTCCTCCAAGGGATGTCGCTGCATCTGACGGTCCAGCACCGCCACCTCCTCCTCCGGCGTCGTGTAGCCCAACCGCACCCGCATCAAAAAGCGGTCGAGTTGCGCTTCGGGCAGCGGGTAGGTGCCGCGATACTCAACAGGGTTCTCTGTGGCGATGACGAAAAACGGCTGCGGCATCAGGCGCGTGACCCCATCGGTCGTCACCGACGCCTCCCCCATGCACTCTAACAGCGACGACTGCGTTTTGGGGGTGGCGCGGTTGATCTCATCCGCCAGCACGATGTTGGCGAACACCGGCCCCGGCACGAAGGCAAACTCACCCGTTTTTTGGTTGTAAACCGTCACCCCTGTCACGTCACCGGGCAACAGGTCAGGCGTGAACTGGATGCGCTTAAACGAGCAGCCCAACGAGCGCGCTACGGCTTTGGCTAAGGTCGTCTTGCCGATGCCGGGGATGTCCTCAATCAGGACATGCCCTTTGGCGAGGAGCGCCACTACAACCAGTTCGATCACGGTGCGTTTGCCAACGATGACCTTCTCGACTTCCTCAACGATGCGATAGGCTTTTTGCTGCACCAACCGCGCAGCGTCCTCAGAGTTCATGTTGATGGGCATGAGTCAATGGGGCACTGTCAGCGGATTTCGGTAACGGATTAAACGGATTCTGTCGTCTCTGCCACGGCGTAAT
>JANWYM010000412.1 GCA_025055355.1 Abditibacteriales bacterium | reverse complement strand
CTATTCACTCGAGGAGGTCGTCTTCGAAACGAAAGACGGCGAGCCGATTACGCTGGGCGACACGCTGGCGGACCACGGCAGCCTCAACCCCCAGGAGGCGGTGGAATGGGAAGAACACAAGCGTCTGTTGGCAGAAGCCATAGACGCCCTGCCCGACCGCGAGAAGTTAGTCGTCGCCCTTTACTGCTATGAGGAACTAACGCTCAAGGAGATCGGTGAGGTCATGGGCATTTCCAGTTCGCGGGTGTGCCAACTTTACACCCACGCGCTCATGCGCTTACGCAATTATCTATCCGCTTATCATCAAGAGGTCTTCGGCCGCGCGCCGGAGGTCACCAAGCGGCGCGCGGGCCGCCGACCCAAGCACGCATCCTCCGAGGAGGCGATGAGGCATGGCTCCGGACGTCAACCCCCTGCCCTCGCTGTTGGCAAGGACAGCCGACGTGGAAAGGCTCCAGCAAATCCAGCAAAATCAGCCGCGCCTGCAAGCACACCTTTTAAGTATCGCCGGGGAACAACGCGCCCAACAGAAAAAGGTATCCTCCCCCTGGCGGTCTGAGAACCGCCGGCTGTCGGCTCGTTCGCACGCGGCGCCTCCGCCCTCCTCTTCCCTCGAGGAAGGGACGCAGGGCGAAGCGGGGCAAACGCACGTGGACGTGACGGCGTGAGTATACGGGTGTGGGGATACGGGGGTGTTCGGGTGTAAGGGTGTGCAAGTGTTAGGGGTGACGATGTAACGACGCAAACACTCCAACACCTGCACACCCTTATACCCGAACATCCCCATATCCCCACACCCGCATACCGCAACGGGTGGTCGCGCTGGACCAGATTCTCACACAGGAAGAAATCAACGCGCTTTTGGACACGATGTCGGCGGCGCAGGAGGCACCACTCAGCGGTGCGCGTCGTTCGGTCAAACAATATGACTTCCGCAGACCCGACAAGTTCTCGAAGGATCAGGTGCGCGCCTTTCAATCGCTGCATGATGGCTTTGCCCGTCTGCTGGCGGCGGCGTGGTCGGCGCACCTGCGCGCGACGGTGCGGGCGCGCGTAACGTCTGTGGACCAAGTCACCTACGGTGAGTTCGTCCGCTCCCTGCCTGACATTACCGTGATTGCCATCTTCAGCGCGGCGCCTCTCAAAGGCGTCGGCATCCTCCAGCTGAGCGCCGACATTGCCTTCTCCATCATTGACCGGTTGCTCGGCGGCACTGGCACCCCTCTGCACAACAACCGCGAACTGACCGAAATCGAACGTGCCATCATTGAGGGCGTCCTCGACAAGGCTCTGCAGAACCTCGCCGAAGCGTGGCAGGGGTTGGTAGAGTTGAAAACTAACATAGAAGGGCTGGAGATGAACCTCCAATTCACCCCCATCACGGCGGAGAACGAAGCCACGCTGCTCATTACGATGGAAATCTCCATCAACGACAAAGTGGGGACCATGAGCCTCTGTTTTCCTGCGATCTTTCTCGAGGGCGTCATGCCCAAACTCAGCACGCAGGCGTGGATGAGCGGTCCCACCCGCCAAGCCGTCTCGTATGTCGAGACGTGGCAGCAGAACCTGCGCGACGTGCGGCTGCCTCTCATCGTTTCGCTGCGGGACATTCAACTTCCCTTGCGGGAATTAGCGAACCTCCAACCCGGCGACGTTGTTGTTCTCAACCATGGCATCCAGGAGCCGGTGTCCGTCTCCATCGGGCGGGAGATAAGGTTCCGAGGACAAATCGGCACCGTGCGCCGTCACTTAGCTGTGCAACTTACCGAGGTCGTCAAACAAGAGGAGTAAGGCTGTGGCAGCGAGTAGTCGCCAGCCATAGCGTATCTTAAGGTGAGGAGATATACCGCTTCCACACCGCCCATACCTCGCGGGCGAGAGCCTCATAGGCGTCTTCGGGTCCTGCCAAATCCGCCCCGAAAACGGAAGTGAACATCGCATGAATAGCGCGACACAACTCTTCAGGGGAGTGGGCTTTGCGGAGTTGGGGAATAATGCGTCGCGCCTCAGGCATGTATTCGTCGGTGTTGAGTCCGAAGTTGAGTCCGACGGGGTCGTGATGCAGTAATACAGCGGCGATGTCCGCACAGAGCGCGGGATACACCTCCTTGAGCCGCTGACGTTCCAGAGTTTTGTCGTCCTGGGTTATCATCTACTCTCCGCCGTCGTGTGCTGACAGCCTCTCCGAGAATCTGTCTCATGACTCAACTCGTTGGGATGTTGTCCCCGTCCTCCTTGAACACCATACTCCGAGCGGAGTGAAGCAATCCTCTTCGTTCGGGGGAGTTATTCACGTCCTTTGTGGGGCCCCCGCTGCGGGAAAGTCACCGACCAGCAGGGCGAGGCGGCCATTTTCAAGGGACCAATACCTCAGACAAGTAGAACGTCAGAGGGTTAAACCAATGAGTCCGTCCGCTCGCTCACCGATACAGCCTCTGAATCACATCCCCATACCTCTCCATCACCACGCGGCGTCTGATTTTGAGCGTGGGCGTCATCTCGCCATCTTCGATGGTGAACTCGTGGTCAAGCAAAGCAAAGCGGTGGACTTTTTCAAAGTCGGCGAGGTGGGTGGAGAGGCGATCAATTTCCTGGCGAAAGAGGCGGACGACTTCGGGATGCGCGAGGAGGTCGGCGTTTTCCTGCGGGATGCCGCGCTCCTGCGCGAACTGTTTGAGCCGTTCAAAGGCGGGAACGACGAGGGCGGCAACGGTGCTCTGCTTGTCCCCCAACAGGACAACTTGTGAGATGTAGGGGCTGGCTTTGAGGGCGTTTTCAATGGGCTGGGGGGCGACATTTTTGCCGTTGGCTAAGACAATCAAATCCTTCTTGCGGTCGGTGATGCGCAGGAAGCCGTCCTCGTCGAATTCCCCGATGTCACCGGTGTGGAACCAGCCTTCGGCGTCAAGGGCTTCGGCGGTCTCCTTGGGCTTGTTGTAGTAACCCAGCATGACGTTCGGACCGCGCACGCAGATTTCGCCGTCCTCAGCGATTTTCACCTCGACGCCCCGGAGTGGTAAGCCGACGGTGCCGAACTTGTAGTTCCCCGGGCGGTTGACGGCAACGACGGGCGAAGTTTCCGTCAGTCCGTAGCCCTCTAAGATGGTGATGCCCAATGCGGCGAAGAACTCCGCCGTGTCGTGGGGCAGGGGTGCACCGCCCGACACGAAAAGTTGCAGCCGCCGCAGCCCCAGACGATTGCGCACTTTTCTGTAAACTAATTTGTCCGCCAGCCATCGTTGCAAGGCGAGCCATGGCGGAACGGGCTGCTTGGCCTGCTGACGCTCCACGACCTGCCTGCCGATGTTCAACGCCCAGTGGAAGACCTTCTGCTCCTTTGCCGTCTTCTTACTGACCTCCTCGAGCATCCGCTCCTGAAACATCTCGTAGATACGGGGCACAAGCATCATGTAATGCGGCTCGACTTCTCGAATATTCAAGGCGAGACGACGTGGACCTTCAGAATAAGCGATCGTTGCCCCGACGCTTAGCGGTAAGTAGTAGCCCGCCATGCGCTCGAAGATGTGATTGAGCGGCAGAAACGACAGCAGCACGTCGCCCGGCTGGAAGCGCAGCACGTCGTAGGCGGCTTCGATGTTGGAGGTGATGTTGCGGTGCGATAACATCACGCCCTTGGGGTCGCCCGTCGTCCCCGAGGTGTAGATGATGCTGGCTAAATCGTTCGGCTCCACGCTCTGCCAGCGTTGGTCGTAATCGCTCAGGGGCGCGGATTGGCCGCGCTGTATCACCTCGTCGAACGTGATGACGCCGCGCCCAGGGTCGGCGGGGCAGTCCATCGTGATGATGCCGACGGAGGGCACGTTCGCCTTGACCGCGAGGGCTTTGTGCAGTTGCGTTTCATCGGAGACGATGATGATTTTCGCGCCGGAGTCCGCGACGATGTATTCGACCTGCGGCGCGGGCAGCGTCGTGAACATCGGCACATTGACCGCGCCCAAGGACAACATCCCCAAATCCGCCACTGCCCACTCTGGGCGGTTCTCGGAAATCATCGCAATGTGGTCGCCCCTCTGCACACCCAACGCGACCAGTCCCGCGCAAAACGCGCGCACGCGGTCCGCCAGTTCCTGATAAGTGATGGGTTGGAACTTGCCCTCGACTTTGTGCAGCAGGGCGGGCTGCGCGGCGTAGCGCCGAACGCTGTCCTGAAAAAGGCGGTTAATGGTCGTTAGCATAGAAATCAGAGTTGGCAGGTTGGCAGGTTGGCACGTTGGCACGTTTAGCGTTTAACGTGTCAACGTGCTAACGTGCTAACGTGTCAACCCGCCAACCTGCCAACGTTAAAGGTCGTTGACAATCACGCGCAGCGCGCGCGGCAGGACTTCAAAGGTCACTTCCGTCGCGTGCGTGTCCACGATTTCACCAGCGAACTGCGCAGGGAGGGGG
>JANWYM010000411.1 GCA_025055355.1 Abditibacteriales bacterium | reverse complement strand
AGCCGCCATGTGCGGGCCGCCTACACCGCGCAAACGCACTTGCGGGAGGCGCTGAGAAATTTCGCGGGCGAGCAGCGCCGCATAGAGGTCGGCGGACGGGTCGCCCGCGACGATGAAGATGTCCGGCGCGGGGGGCTTCAATGCGCGGGCCTTTCCTCCTGTCGCCCCATGCGTCCTTCGCGGATGCGGCGGAGAAACTGCAGGAGATATTCGATCTCGGGGTAGGCGGTGACCTCTCGCTGGATGCGTTCAACGGCTTGCGCGATGTTCAGGTCCGAGCGGTAGAGGATTTTGTAGGACTGCTTCAAGGACTCCCGCACCTCGGTGCGGACGCCGTTGCGCACCAGCCCGCGCAGGTTCAACCCGACCACTTTGGCGGGACGCCCATCCGCCATCATGAACGGTGGCACGTCCTGCACGACCTTGGAATACCCCCCCACCATGGCCATCGTGCCAACGCGCACGAACTGATGCAGCCCCGCCATCCCGCCCAAAACGGCGCCATCCTCGACCACGACGTGCCCGCTGATACCGACGTAGGGGGATACGATGACGCGGCTGCCGATACGGCAGTTATGTCCGACGTGGGCGTAGGCCATGAACAGGTTGTCGTCGCCGACAATCGTTTTCGGACCGGGTACGTCCCGGAGCCGCTGGGCGAGGCTGGTGTGGGCATACAACGCCTCCTCGTCGTCCTGCGGAGGGGCGTCGGGCGCAGGCGCGGTGGAGCGGTGCAGGGTCGCATACTCGCGGAAGACGTTGTTGTCGCCGATGATAAGAAACGACCGCTCGCCTTTGAACTTGGAGTCCTGGGGAACATGTCCCAACACGACGCCCGGACATAGCAGGCAGTTCTTCCCCAACCGGGTTCCCTGCTTCACGACCACGTGCGATTCCAGCGTGCTGCCGTCGCCGATTTCAGTGTCCTCTTCGACAATGCAGAAAGGACCGATGGTGACATCGGCGCCCAGGCGCGCGGTCGGATGGACGACGGCTGTTGGATGAATCATCATCTTCGGAGAGTGCAGGGCTGAGGGTTCCACACGGCAGCCAGTCCTCAGTCCTAACCGTCAACCCTGAACCCTGAGACCCTACTCGGGGACGGGGCGTAGCACGAAGAGGCATTCGCCTTCGGCAGCTACTTCGCCGCCGACCCGGCCAATGACGCGAATGAGCCCCACATCGCCTCTGCTCTGCAGGAGGGTGGCTTCAGTCACCAACTGGTCGCCGGGCACCACCGGCTTGCGAAAGCGCACCTTGTCCACCCCACCGAAGTAAGCCCATTTTCCTTTGTTTTGCTCCATGCTCAACATCAGCACACCGCCGACCTGCGCCATAGCCTCCAGCACCAGCACGCCCGGCATCACCACGTGGTGCGGGAAGTGCCCCGGGAAAAAATACTCGTCTGCGGTCACGTTCTTGACGCCGACCGCCCGCTCGCCGGGGGTCAATTCGATGATGCGGTCCACCAGCAAGAACGGATAACGGTGCGGCAGGATGGCTTGAATCTGCTCAATCGTCAACATGCACGGCTCCCAACGCTGACCGAAGGGGTGGTTAGGGTAGGGGAGAGGGGGTCGCAACCCACCTAACCACCTATCGTCTTCCTGATTTGCTTCACCAACTCCGCGTGCAGCGCATGGCTGCCCTTGATGCCAATCACGTGCGCCCGCAGCGGCGCACCGAGCAGAGCCAGGTCCCCGACGCAATCCAACGCCTTATGCCGCGCTAACTCATCGGGGAACCGCAGCGGTGAAGAGTAACGGTCAGGATACACCACAATCGCATTGTCCAATGAACCGCCGCGCGCCAGCCCCGCCCGCTGCAGCGACTCAATCCATTCCACCAGCGCGAACGTGCGCGCCGGCGCCAACGCCTCCGCGAACGCGACCGGACTCATCCGCAACGAGAACACCTGTCGCCCAATCAGCGCGTGGCAGTAGTCCACCGCGTAGGTGACTTGAAACGTTTTCGCGGGCAACGCGAGCAGCGACTTATCGCCCTCCTGCACCCAGACCGGCTCGCGCAGGGTGAGAGCCTGATGCTGGTGGTCGTCGTCCACCTCCTCAATGCCGGCTTGTTGCAACAACCGCACGAAGGGCAACGCGCTGCCGTCGGCGATGGGGACATCGCTGTTATCCAACTCCACGGTGCAGCGCCAGACGCCCAAGCCGCTCAGAGCCGCCAGCAGGTGCTCGACGCAGCGCACCACGGCTTTGCCCTCACGGAGCGTCGTGGTCCAGCCCGTGTTGACGGCGTGTTCCACCCGCGCCGCCACCTCCGGCTGACCGGGAATGTCCACGCGGCGGAACACAATCCCCGGCTGCTCGCGCGGCAGCAAACGCATCGTGACCGTTTCGCCGCTATGCAGCCCCACGCCCTGTAATTGAACGGCGCGCTGAATGGTCGCGTCTTTTCTCATTGCCGAGTATTATAACATAAAGGCAGAGGAGACACAAGGGCAGTTTCGCTCGGGGACGAAAAGGGTCCTCGCCCTCCGCCTTGCGTGCCATAGGCAGTGGCGGTGGGGCAAGACGCCTGATTCTGGCACAGTATTGACAGCCTTTTCAGATTCAGTTATAATGCTGTGCGATTTAACAGAGGGAAGGGAATTATGGACTATACTTCATCGCCTGCATCTTACGCCTACGTGGCGTTGTTCACTATTCTCGGTATTCTCTTCATGGTTGCAACCATGATCGCCTCATGGGCGTTCCGTCCCCATCGCCCCACCCGCGAGAAACTTTCCACCTACGAGTGCGGCGCGCCAGTGACGGGGGATGCATGGATTCAGTTCCGCGTGGGTTTTTACCTGTGGGGTCTCATCTTCCTCATCTTCGACGTGGAAGCCGTCTTCGTCTATCCGTGGGCGAAGATGCTCCGTCAGTTAGCCCAAAGCGGACTGGGTATGTTTGCCTTCCTCGAGATGTTCATCTTCTTTATGATTCTCGTGGTAGGACTCATTTACGCCTGGCGCAAAGGCGTGTTGAAATGGGAAGGGGTATGAAATAGGAGGGATCACTATGGCGGACAACCTCATCCTGAACGACGGTCCCGACCCGCGAGGGACGGGCGACGTTCCCATCGGTTACGTGGACACCGGCGCAGGCGGTATTATCGTCTCGCGGCTGGATAAGTTCGCCGACTGGGCAAAAGAGCAGTTGAGCAAAATCGCCCAGATCGGACCCTTCAACTACATCGGCAACAACCTTTTAAAGCCGCACGTGCAGGGCTGGGCGCGGCAGGGGTCGCTCTGGTATATGGTGTTCGGGCTGGCGTGCTGCGCGATTGAGATGATGGCGACGGCGGCCTCGCACTACGACTTTGACCGCTTCGGGATGATGCCCCGCGCCACGCCGCGTCAATCGGATTTGATGATCGTTGCAGGCACGGTGACGCACAAGATGGCGCCAATGGTCAAGAAGCTCTACGAGCAGATGGCGGAGCCGCGCTACGTCATCAGCATGGGCGTCTGCGCCACGGCGGGCGGTCCGTTCAAGGACGGTTACAGCGTGTTGAACGGGATTGACCTCGTGGTGCCCGTGGACATCTACGTGCCGTTTTGCCCGCCCCGCCCAGAGGCGCTGCTCTACGCCGCCGTGCAGTTGCAGGAGAAAATCCTCCGCGAGCACGGTGTGAAGCGGATGCCGACGAAGGCGGAGACGATGAAAGTCGCGTGAGGCGATGGCTGTCAACGGATCCCGGTAACGGATTAAGCGGACGACGCCGCTCACCCGAAAGTCGTCCGTTTAATCTGCTCCAGAAATCCGCTGACAGCCACCCATTGTCCCATGACGGACTTGCAGACGTTGCTATCGGAAAAACTGGGCGATAAAGTGCAGGAGTTCCAGCCGGGCAAGGACATGCTGCGGGTGTTCGTGGAGCGGGATAACCTGGATGCGGTCATGCAGACCCTGCGCCATGACCCTGATTTGGGCTTCAACTACTTAACACTTCTCAGCACGGTGGACTATAAAGAGCATCTCGAAGTCGTCTATCACCTGCGCAACACCCACACGAAGGAGCAACTCTGCGTGCGCGTAAAGGTTCCGCCCGACGACGCACGCGTGCCGTCGGTGACGAAATACTGGGCGACAGCCAACTGGCATGAGCGCGAAGGGCATGAGTTAATGGGCATCAAGTTTGAAGGACATCCTGACCTGCGCCGCCTGCTTTTGCCGCATTGGTGGGAAGGCTATCCGCTGCGCAAATCCTACGGCAAGGACGTGGAGGAGTGGGGGCATCCGATCACGCAGGATCTCATCCTCGCCCGCGAAAAGCCTGAGCGTCCCGAACGCCCCGCAGCAGCCAAACCTGCCGCCGCCAAACCTGCGCCGAAGGCGGAGGGAGACGGGGAGGCATCGCCGGGGGAGGCACCATGAGCGGTAGGGGTCTCTGACCCTGCTGCGGCGCGGCT
>JANWYM010000410.1 GCA_025055355.1 Abditibacteriales bacterium | reverse complement strand
GTGGTGCGCCGCATCGTGGCGGCGATCGACCCGGACAAAATCATCCTCTTCGGCTCGTATGCGCACGGCACGCCGCATGAATGGAGTGACGTGGATTTATTCATCATCAAGTCGGGCAGTTATAGCAAGTTCGATTTGCAGGGAAAGGTGGACAGCCTCTTTTGGGACATGAGCCTACCGATGGACGTGCTCGTGCGCACCCCTGAAGCCGTGGAGCGGATGGCAGCCGACCCCACGAACCCCTTCGTGCGCCGTGAGGTGTTGGAGAAGGGCAAGGTGATTTATGAACGCGGCAAACCCATCAACACCGCCACCGTTTTATGAGCGGATGTTGTTCTTCGCCGAAGGCGACTTGGAGGCAGCTGAGGCAATGGTCAAGAGTGGGAATATCCACTATCAGAAGCCTTGTTTCGACGCGCGCGAATGTGTGGAGAAGGCATTGAAAGCCTTCATCGCAGCGGCTGGGCGCGAGGTGCCGCAGGTGCATAGCCTTCGCGCTCTCCTTCGTGATTGCATGACGGTGGATAAGGAGTTTGGCATCTTTCAGGGTAAATTTGAGACCTTAGCCCGCTACCAGTCTGAGGCGCGCTACCCAGAAGCCGATGAACAAGAGGAGTTCACAGCGGAAGAAGCTGCTGAAGCCGTCCGACTTGCTCGCGAGTTGTTTGACTTTGTGCGCGACAAAATTGAGCGGCGCAAGCAGGCGGGGCTGCTGCCAGGAGGGGAGCATTGATGCAACCCGCAACCCCCGCGCCCCGACCGCGCGAGAGCATACAACTTGAACCGGTGACGCCCGAACTGTTGGCGGAGGTGGTGCGCCGCATCGTGGCGGCGATCGACCCGGATAAAATCATCCTCTTCGGCTCGTATGCGCACGGCACGCCGCATGAGCACAGCGACTTGGATCTGTTCGTCATCAAATCAGGACAATACGACCGCTTGGAGATGCAGGGGAGAATTGACAGTCTTTTCTGGGACATGTCGCTGCCGATGGATATTTTGGTCAGAACGCCAGAACAAGTGGAACGCGAGTTGGCGTTAGGCAGTTCGTTCATTCGCGTTCACGTTTTGCAAAGGGGACAAGTGCTTTATGAGCGAACAGCCGCCAACGCCTGAATATCCTGCGGAAGTGTATGCGCGGTTTCTCTTCTACGCCGAAGCCGACCTGCGAGCGGCAGAGCAAGTGCTTCAGTCGTCGGGTGGCTTCTGGCATGTGCCCTGCTTTTTAGCGCGTGAAAGTGGGGAGAAATCGCTCAAGGCGTTCCTTGAAGCAGCAGGGAAAGCCGCTCCTGACCTGCACAGCCTGCGCACACTCTGCCGCGAGTGTGTCGCGGTAGACAAGGAGTTTGGTCGTTTCACGAAGCATGGCGAAATCCTGAACCGCTATCAATCAGAAGCCCGTTATCCCATGAGTTTGGATTATCCTTTCACCCAAGAAAAAGCCACCGAAGTCGTCCGCCTTGCTCGCGAGTTGTTTGAGTTTGTGCGCGACAAAATTGAGCGGCGCAAGCAGGCGGGGCTGCTGTGAGCCTAAGCGCCTATGCCCACAATTTCCCCTCCTTGACAAGGAGGGGATAGGGGGAGGTTCAGAACAGCGCACCTGTCGCGGCGGTGCGGTAGAAGTCCTTGAAACCCTGTCATTGCATCGGTTTGCCACGGTTGATTAGACCAGGTTTCAGTCTTTGCGCACGAGAAACCCCCGAATGTCGTTCTTCCCTTCCACCTCGACGGGCAGGATGCCTTGCTCGACTGCCAAATCCAGCGGATATTCCTTCGTTCGCAGCGGCATCCGCACCAAGCCGCGCACGCGAGCGGATTCGTAAACCGCCATTAATATTTCTAAAACCGCGCGCCCGTTGGCGGCATGTCCCCGGTGCCGCTCAATGGTGCCATCCAGCCAGCGACACATCTCGCGTGCTTGCTCCGCCCACGGGTTGCCCGTCTCCATGGTCATCTCTTTGACGCCGCCCACACGGGGACTTGCCAGCCGCAGGTGGCGTTCGTCGAAGGTCAACGTGCCTTCGCTGCCGTAGACCGTGATGCCGAACGCGCCTGCCCCCTCGCGCTGAATGTCGGCTTCCAGCACGGCACGCACGCCGCCCGCAAATCCGATGTAACCGACGCATAAGTCCTCGATGCGCTGCCCCCGCTCGTAGCGGTCAGTGCGACGCTCCACTTGACCGATGACCCATTCGGTCGGCACCTCGTTGAGCATGTATCGCATACAATCTACGGTGTGGGTGCCCCAGTTCGACAGTCCATCGGCGATGCGGCTGTAAAGCATCTGCGGCTGACCGATGACACCTGCGGCGAGTAGCCTCTTGGCTTCATTCCAAGTCGGCAGGAATCGCCGCTGATGGCCGATGGCGAGTTTGCAGCCGTTCGCTTGGGCGGCCTCTATCATCGCGTCGGCTTCCCCCAGACTCGTTGCCATCGGCTTTTCGCAGAGGATGCCCGGAACTTTCATCTCCGCGCAGCCCACCGTGACCTCCGCGTGCAGCCCCTGCCACAGGCAGATGCTCACGATGTCGGGCTTCTCCTTCTCGATCATCTCGCGGTAATCGCGGTAGCGCCCGCGCACGTTGAACTCGTCCGCCCGTTCCTGCAACGCTTTCGGATGAACGTCTGCGACGGCGACCAGTTCGGTTTCTTCAACTTCCTGATAGCCTCGGGCGTGCGCCTTGCTGATGCTGCCGCAGCCGATGATGGCAGCGCGGTAGGTTTTGGGCATAATGCTCCTTTCCATGCAACGGGATGCCAGGAGAGCAGGTCGCATCTCTGCATCCCTGTATGCTTGCATCCTGGCGTCATGCCTTCTTCGCACACCGGAACCCAATATACGCCTCGCGCAGCAGCAAGGTGGCACCCATGCGGTAGGGAGCGCGACACGCATCCATGTCGTCGTGCCACGAGCCGCCGCGCAGCACGCGCATCCCGCGCGGGCTGGCGGGCGGACCCTGCGGGTTGCGCTGCGCCTCTTTGCGGTAAAAGTCATACCAGTCCGCGCACCACTCCCAGACGTTGCCCGCCATGTCCATCACGCCGTAAGGACTCGCGCCGTCGGGGAAACTGCCGACCTCCCTCGGTGCGTCGCCGTCAACGTTGGCGAGTTCGTCTATCCAGTCGTTGCCCCACGGATAGTCGCGCTCGTCCGTGCCACGCGCGGCTTTTTCCCACTCTGCCTCCGTCGGAAGCCGCTTACCCGCCCAGTGGGCGTAGGCGTAGGCATCGAACCAGTCCACCCCTACAACGGGCTGCTTGGGTTGGTTGAGTTGGCTGTCCTTCCAGAACTTAGGTGTGTGGTTCTTCCCTCTCGGTTCGTTTGGGTGGCACTTGCTGTGGTCTTTGGTGCGCGTGATGTGGTCCAGAAACTTGGCGTATTGTTCGTTCGTGACCTCATACTTGTCAATCCAGTAAGCATCCAGATAAACTTTGTGCGCGGGTTTTTCGTCATCCTCGCCGTCGTCTTTGCCCATGATGAACTCACCTGCGGGAATCAGCACCATGTCGGCGGGGGGCGTCACCCCTTTCTGCTTCAGGGCGTTCAATGCCTCCTCCTGCGCCTTTTTCAGTTCTTCGTTCTTTCGCTTGATGTAGTCAGGAATTTTGAGGGAGGGCGCGTCGGGACGCTTCTTGCCCGGCGTGACGACGATGAGCGGCACGGAGGGACTGACCAACGCGTCAATCTCCACGCCGTCCAGTTTCTTATCCGCTGTGCCGATGGACTGCTCATCGAAACCGGGGATCATCTTCAGAAACGGCAGGGCGGTGGCAATGGGCACGGCAAACGCAATGCCCTCCACGCCGCCGAACTGCGCGAACACCTTCATGTTGACCACGCCGATGACCTCGCCGCGATTGTTGACCAGCGGACCGCCGCTGTTGCCGAGGTTAATCGCCGCATCGGTCTGAAACGCCTTCTGTCCGTCGCGGGTGCGAATCGCCGTAATCGTCCCCTTCGTCGTCGTCACATCCGTGCCCAACTCCGTGCCTAAGGGGAAGCCGAACGCCCACACCTCCTCCTGCCGCCGTGTCGTATCCGAGTTACCGATGCGTAAGGGCTTCAGCCCCTGGGCGTCAATTTTGATGAGCGCCAGGTCGGTCTTCTCATCCGACTTCACAATCGTCGCCAGATATTTCTTGTCGCCCAGCACAACCTCCAACTTCACCGCCTCGGCGACGACGTGATGGCACGTCAAAATGTAGCCGTCCGCGCTCACGATGAACCCGCTGCCCGTCGGCAAGCGCGGACGGTCGGACGTTTCACGTTGGGCAGGAGCAGTCTTCGAGCATAAATACAGCAAACCAATGCAGAACAAGAACAATAGGCGCGCCACATACTGCAATAACATCGCAAACCTCCCTCAAGGGTCAGCCTTCAACTCACCCGTCCCATTGGTGGGACTGAAGATGAAGATTCCGCAAGTCACAATGGGCTCGCCCCCCGCCG
>JANWYM010000040.1 GCA_025055355.1 Abditibacteriales bacterium | reverse complement strand
CCGCTGTCTTGATGCCAGCCCAACGTTTTCTTGGAGCGGTCCGCGTCGGGAGCCAGGGGCGGATTGACACCAAGATGGCAGTGATAAAGGTAGATGTTCCAGCCCAGAATGCCCCACACCTTGGGGAAGGTTTTAGGCCAATCCACCAGTTCCGTGAACGCCGGGTCGCGCCACACGAAGTTGGGGAAGAATAAACTCTCATGCGGTCCCAGCCCCTCCGCCCGCCTTTGCATCCAGATTTTGTCTGTCGCCGCAATCAGCCGCTCAATCATCTCCAACGGGAGGGCGTCCTCCACAATCAAATACCCCTGTTCGTTGAACTGCTTTCGCTCCGCTTCCGTCAGGCAATAGACTAAGCAAGATGTATCCATAAATCTCCCTCGCAAATCGTCGTCGTCCTCCTCATCGCCCTCGTTCTCGAACCTCACAAACGACGACGATCAGGACAAGGACGACTTTCATCCGACGCGATGTCCTACAACGGACATAGATAATGCCTCCCTTTCCTCTCTCCCTCCCTCGTGAACTAAACCTTTGCGTTTCACTTATCGCTGCGTCCGAGCGAGACGAACCCTCGTCGGGCGAGACATCCTTTTCCGCGTCAAGGCTGTCAACGGATTCTTGTAGCGGATTAAACGGATTGGAGCGATGGCGTGCGGAACGCCAGTTATTGCAACCAACTACTGTCAACGGATTCTTGTAGCGGATTAAACGGATTGTCCTCGGATTGGACGCCGACGCCATCCGCTTCATCCGTTACCGAAATCCGTTGACAGCCTTGAGGCGGCAACGGAGGCGCCCCCGACGCTCGAGGACGGTCGCTGGACCGCCGGGCAGAGTCAAACGCAAAAGTTTAGGATGTGAAAATGCCTGTCACGGCGAGCGCATAGGTGTTATTGCGAGGAAGAGCCAAAAGCCGCCACGTGCCGTTTCCCTAACTCCCCTCGCGGGAGGGGTGAGGGGACAGAGAGATGACACCTGAATCCTCGCACCCCGCTGAATGACTTAAACGCTCGGCTTGCAGGGCTTGCACCGTTCGCTCCAGTCCTTCGCGGAGGGACACCCGGGGCTGCCAGCCCAACTGCTGTCGGGCTTTGGTGGCGTCGAGCGCGCTGACGGCGAGTTCGCCGAGTCGCGGGGGGGCGTAGTCGGGTTCGGCGGAGAAGCCGATGATGTGGCGCAGGAGGCGGAAGAGGTCGTTGACGGAGGTAGCGATGCCGGTGCCGATGTTGAAGACTTCCCCGGAGACGTGCGGTCCGCAGAGAAGGTGAGCGGCAACGACATCGCCGACGTAAATGTAATCGCGCACTTGCTCGCCGTCGCCGAAAATGGTCGGGCGCTTGCCGCTCAACATCTGATGGGTGAAGATGGCAACCACGCCCGCCTCACCGTGCGGGTCTTGGCGCGGTCCGTAGACGTTGGCGTAGCGCAGAATCGTGTAGTTCAGACCGTAGTTGTAGCGGTAGAGGAACAGATAAGTTTCAAAGGCGAACTTGCTCGCGCCGTAGGGGGAGATGGGGCGAATGGGATGCGTTTCGGGGGCGGGGACTTGTTCCAACTCGCCGTAAATCGCCCCGCCGGTGGAGGCAAAGATGACGTGCTGGACACCGAACTTGCGGCATTGCTCCAGCACGTTGATGCCCCCCACGATGTTGACGGAGGCATCAAACATGGGGTCTTCCACCGACTTGCGCACGTCCATCTGGGCAGCGTGATGACTCACGTAATCAGGACGCTCGGCGGCAAAGACCTCTGCCAATGCCGGCGAGCAGATGTCCATTTCGTAAAAAGCCGCCCCCGGGGCAACGCGCTCGCGCTTGCCGTGAACGAGGTTGTCCACGACCACGACTTCATCGCCTCGTGCCAAGTAAGCGTCCACAAGGTGGGAGGCGATGAACCCTGCCCCGCCAGTGATGAGGATTTTCATGGTCTGTGGTGCGTTGGAATGTCAGCGCTCCTGTTGGAACGCAGAGGACGCTGGCAGAGGTTTGCGGAGAGGCTCTTAGAGCCTCTCCGCAAACCTTGCTCTCTTCCTTGACCAAGAGGACTACCGGGGGTTGTTGGCTTACTTTGAACCTCCCCCGACCCCTCCTTGGTAAGGAGGGGAGGGAACCTCCCCTGACACCTCCTTGGTAAGGCGGGGAGAGTTTGCGGAGAGGCTCTTAGTCGCCAGGGCGATGGTCGTGGACATCGGTGCCGCCGCGTCCGGGCATTTGTGGAGCCGTCTCGAGGCGCGGCTTCCTCACACTGACCTTGGGCATGTGATACTGCACCTGATAGGCACGCACCTTCGTGTGCGCCAAGCGGTTCAACTGGTTGCGCTGTGCGCTTTCGACCCAACCCTCGAAGTAGGCTTTATGACGTTCGAGCGAGTGCCGCTTCCACTCGGGATGTTCCTTCCAACTGCCTAAAATCTTCATGTGTCCAATCTGTTGAGGTTCGGAGCGGCAGATGGGACATTCGCCGGCGGTAGGCTTTTGCTTTGCCATCTCTTCGTAGATGGTCGCCAACAGGTGATGTCCGATGGGGAAGGTCGCCTCATCGGGTTCCAACTCCATGGATTCCCGTAAGGCGCGCAGGGCCTCCTCGTATTTCTTCTGCTTGAAAAGGTTCCACGCGTCGAGGTAGCGCATCTTGATGGTGATCGTCGCGCCCGGCGCAGGTGCCTCGCGGGTCTCGATCTTGCGCACCGTTGGGACGATAGCGACGGCGCGTTCGATGTTGGGAATCCGCGCCTTGATGAGCGACATCCGGGCCGTATCCCCCTTCCGCTTCGCCTCCTCGTAAGCCACCACGACCGCGTCGAACTCCAGCCAGTCCCGCCACTGCTCAATGTCAGGCATCATCCGCCGAATGTCTTCCAAGGTCCATTTGGGGTGGTAGATGTGTTGGCACTCCGCGAACATCCGCGTCCCGCCTTGCGGTTTGGGCGGTGTCGGCATCGGCGGAGGTCTCATACCCTCGGGCATACCAGGGATAGCCTCCGGCGGTGTTACCGGCTTGGGATACTGGGCGTTGTAGAACTTGATGATTTTCTTCCAGCGGCGGTAAGCCTTTTTGAACTCGACCCATTCATCCAACACCTTCGCCTCTTCGGGGGTCAACTTCAGCATCTCGCCGTAGGCTTCTAAGGCTTTGGGGATGTCGGGCGTCCGCTCGTAGGCGTGGGCGATGAGATGTTGGGCGGTATCAATGCGGTAGTTGCGGCGGTAATCGGGCTTTTTGCGCGCCTCAACGAACCACTGCACCGCATCCTTGTAGTTGCCCGCCTTGTCGTAGTAAGTCCACGCCAGCTCGAAGGCAAGTTCGGAACTGTTAGGGTTCCAGACCACGCCCTCTTTGAGGAAGTTTAAGCCTTGGGTCAGGCATAACTCCCGCGATGCCCAGTCCTCCTCGGCGGCTTCAGCGTAGAGGTTGTAAGCCCAGTGCCAACCCGCGATGCGCCAGCCGTCGATGAAGTTAGGGTCGAGCCACGTCACGGCACGCAGGATGGGAATCATACGGTTGGCTTTGCCTTGATGCCAGTATTCATCTGATTTCATCCACAGCACTGTCGTCGCCAACTGCCGAAAGCCGCCCATCAACCCGCCGACGATGACCACGCTAAAGGCTTCCAAATCCCAGCCTTCACCATGTAACTGATGGAAGCGCCGCATCGCCTGTAACCAGTCGAGGCTGGGACCGTAGTTCTCGCCCCACTTGACGCAGCCGGGGGTTTGCGGACCGTGAGGATGGGGTTCGTTGGGGCATCGCGCCGTGGGGTCCGTCTGCTCTCGCTTGAACTGCTCGTAGGGTGTGCCACAGTGAGGGCAGAGATCGGCTTCCGTCTTACACTCGGGCGCGGCGTAGTGCCGGTAGAGGTCAATGGAGCCTTGCAAGCCGTTGCACAGGATGAGAGCCACAAGGACAGCCACTAACGGAAGCACGCGCTGGGAAGTTTTCATCCTTCCCACCCCCTAAAACTCGCGGCTGTCAAGGAACATCCAGGCAATGACGAGGACCGCACCGGTGTAAAGAATGCCCCAGGCGATGGTCTGCCACATGTAGTTGAAACCTACTGGATCTTCCAAGACCAGCCGACTGCTGATGTCGAAGTTGTCAAGGCGCGGCAACAGCCAATAGACGACCTTAAGCGATTGCCCCAAGATGGCATTGAAGGCGTTGCCCGTGCGCTTACTGAGTTCGATCAGTTCATCCCCCGCGTGGCGCAACTGCCCGCCCAACAGCCCGGTGAAGTAAACAAAGAACGTGACCACCACCGCAACCACTTGAGAGGCGAGGATGGACACGGTAATCGCCACCGACGCCAGCAGCACCAGAGCGCAGTAGGTCAGAAAGATGGCTTTGGTGTTGTTGAGGAGAGATAGCCATATCTGTCCCTCCTCTACGGTATGCCGCTTCAGGTAATAAGCGACGGTGAACACCAGCCACATTGCCAAGACGTTCGCGCCCAGCGTCAGGGCGGTGCCAACGAACTTGCCCAGAATCAACTGGGTGCGGTCCACCGGCTTCGCCAGGAGGGTGAAGATCGTCTTGCGCTCAATCTCCAACGGGATGAGCCACGCCCCCAACACCACCGAGATAAGCATCCCGAAGAACAACACCGCACCTAATCCGATGTCGCGGATGAACTTTTCCTCTTCCCCCAGTGACAGCCAAGAGAAGATGGTCACAGCGGCAATCGCCACCAGCGCGAAGATGAGGATAACCAGCAGCACCTTGCGCCGCACCGTCTCCTGAAAAGTGGCTTTGGCAATCGTCATCGCCGTCGGGGTCAAGCGAAGGATGAAATAAATGAGGACGAGAAAGCCGGCCTCGACCGCGATGAAGTCCAGCAGTCCCCATTTCCAGGGTGGCACCGTGCGGACGGCTCCGATGCCCATCGCCGCTGGCGACTTCCAGCCGACGGTGTTGTAATAGATAGCCAGGGCGACAACGCCCGCAATCAGTAATATTTGCTTTACGCGCCAACTCGCCTGTTCCGCCGCGTAGCCTGCGCTGTGCGGCAGGGGCTTCGATGCGCTCACAGCCATACGATTCCTCTTCTTTCCTGAGAGTTCACGAGTTCGCAGGCTCACGAGGTTCATGGAATTGGCACCTCGACGAACCCCAGGGGCTGCATGAACTCATGAACTCACTCCCCTTTGATGGCACGCACGAACACGTCCTCCAAGGTGTCCATTTTCTCCTCAATGGAAAGAATCTTGCCGTTCACCCCGCGCACGAAATCCACCACTCGAGTGACCCCATCCGCATCGGAGGCATTGAAATGATGGATGCCGTTCTGGTCGGGCGTGGTGAACGACAACTGCTGCTCCTTCGCCTTACCTAGCGCCTCTTCCGCCAAATCGCCGACAGTGATGACGTAATACCGCGTATCACTCAACAACTCCTCCACCGCGCCGAACCGCACGAGGTTGCCTTCGTTCATGATGGCGACGCGGTCGCAGATGGCTTGCACGTCGGCGAGCAAGTGGGAGCAGAGAAACACGGTCTTGCCCTGTTCGCGCAGCCGCACGATGGCTTCCTTCATCTGCCGCGCGCCGATGGGGTCCAAGCCAGTGGTCGGCTCGTCGAGGAAGAGCAGATCGGGGTCGTTGATGAGCGCCTGCGCCAAGCCGATGCGCTGCACCATCCCCTTGGAGTATTCGCGGATGCGCCGGTGGCGGGCTTCGGTCAACCCCACGAAGGCTAACAGTTCGTCGGCGCGGCGCCGCCGCTGCTCTTTGCTCATGCCGAACAGTTTGGCGTAGAAGTCCAACAACTCGTCGGCGTTGAGATGGTCATAGAAATAAGGTCCATCAGGCAGAAAGCCGATGCGGTGTTTGACGGCAATGTTGCGGGGCGGCTCCCCGAAAACGCTGATTGTGCCAGAAGTTGGCGTCAGCAGTCCCAGCAGCAGTTTGAGGGTCGTCGTCTTGCCCGACCCGTTCGGTCCGACCAGACCGAACACTTCCCCCTGCCGCACGTTGATGTTGAGGTTGTTGACCGCCCGGTGCCCCTTGCCTCCCATGAAGGGGGGCTTGTAGACCTTCGTCAACTCTCGGGTCTCAATGATGATGTCGCCGATTGCCATGTTTCACCTCCCTTCATCTGATTGAACCAATGCACGCGCTAATTTTAACACGAACGCCCCGGCTTGTCAACCGCACCGCCCCTGTCCCACGCGGCTGCGTCGACAGCCTGCCCTCCCGCCGGACGTTGCCCCACAGGGCGACGGTGACGCGACTCCCCTCCACGCGCGCTTGCAGGTAGATCGGGCTGTCCGTGTTGTTCTTGAACTGAAGATCGCGGTGCGGATAACTGACCGTGGCGTCGCGCCCGGAGCGGATATAAGGCACAGGCAGCGAGTGGCGGTGGCGCTGCACAATGGGCAGCCCCGCTTGCAGCGCCGCGTTGTAGAGCGTGGTGGACACTTGACAGACGCCGCCGCCGACGCCCTCGACAATCTTCTTGTTCACGTAAATCTGCGCCACCTTATAGCCCTTGAAGGCTTCGCGACTGCCCGTGCGGTCGTTAAAGGAGAACACGTGCTGCGGCGGAATCACCGCCCCGTCCAACACCCGCGCGACGAGACGGATGTTCCACGTCCGGTTGCGCTTGCTTCGGTTGAACCACGTCGTAAACTGCCCGATGATGCCGTTGATGTCACGCAAGTCCTCGGCAGTCACGGCGGGGCGTTTCTCCTCGATGACCACGGGGATTACTGGGTGGTGCAAGCGATAATCGCTTAGGATGCGCTGCACCGTGGCGTCCACGTTCAATCGCCGCCCCCACCTTCCGTCAATGACCTCAACGATTTGATTGCCCTCTATGCGCAATCGCCCGTTCACTGGAGCACGGTTGACGCATGCGGCAAGGTTCCATATCAGTCGCCGCAGTTTCTTCTCATCAAACGAAAACGCCAAATCATACTGTTGCCCGTCTTGCCACGCTCTCCACAGCGACTTGACCCGATCCACGTAGTTGCCCTCGCGACCGAGAGCGTGGGCTTGTCGCAGAACGTCGTCCAGCAAAGGTTGCCCTCCCACTTCGGCGAGGGTCACTGTCCACGTCCGTTCCGGCGCTTGAAGCGACAGGGTGGGATTGCCCACGAAGTTCTGCAATTTCGTCCGTGCTTCAGCCAGGGGGAGTCCGCCCACCTCCACCCCTGCGATGCGCACATGCGGGCTGAGTCGGTCTCCCCGCAATATGAAGGCAGGAATCAGCGGAAGGACGATGCCCCCCAGAAGAGCGACAGCAACAACGGTGACAACTGTGATGGCTCCGATGCGTTGTGCTTTAGGCATTCGAACGTTACCTTTCACTTCACCGCCGCGGACGGCAGCACGATCGTATGGACCACTCCGCTGGGATACTCCACGCTCAGACGAATCTCCGTCAACCCCGGGGGAATCGGCAACTTCACCGCGAACGGCGGCGAAGTCAGTCTCTTGGACGACAGTTCCTTTCCGCCGTTCCCTCGCAAAACGAACGTGACAGAACGCGGCGCGGGTTGTTCCAGTTGCCAGCCTAACTCCAGCGTGTTGTCAGGTGCGCGGCGCGCTACCACGTAATCGCGGGCGGATCCTGTCCGCGTGGGTCGCGGAGGCGGGGAGGAGGTGTCCGTTTTTGCGGGCTCTTCTTTCTTCGCTTCGGGGACGGCGGACACCGGTGGCGCGGCGTCCGCCGATTTGCGAACGGAGAGCGCGAACTCGACCTTCAGCACCTCCGCGTTGGGTGTCAACGCGCCGACAATGAGGCGATATGTTCCCATCTCAGGAAACGTGCAGGCAAAGCCGTAAATCTCCCTCTCCCTGTCGTAGTCGGCGGGGATCGGGGGGGACAGACGGTTTTCATCGCCCCGCGCGAACCAGCAGCGCACAAGCGCATCGGGCACCGTCTCCTCCTCCGCCAGCACCGGGTCCTTCTTGGTTGTGTCGGTGAGTTTCAGTTGGATCTCCGTTTCCTTACCTGCCGACAGCGTCTTCAGGTCGGTCAGCAAAGTGACCCGCGTTCTCCCGCTGACAACGCTGCGGGTTCCGGCGGCTCCTATTGTCTGCGCGGGCGGCGGAACTGGGGCTTCGTTCGGCGCTTCATGTTTCTCCAGGGGAGGCGCTTCGGATTTGGCAGGGGGAGCGGGAGGAGGAACAGCGGGCGCGGTCGACGGTTTGGGTTCCCCAGCCTCTTCCGCCTGAGGGGCTACCTTCGCCGCGTCTTGGTGTCCATGCCCCTCCCTATCCGGTGGCGGCACGACGATGACGAGGCGGTTGGGGTCGTATTCCTCTGGCACGCGATAGCAGGCTTCGAGGAAAAGTCGCCGGTCACTGGGCGATAGATTCTCAATGGCTTGGCGCAGCGCGGCGCGGCGCTCCTCTGGGCTTTTCGCCTCGCGTTTTAACTGAGCATAAATTCTGCCGAAAACCTCCGCCACCCGCGTGCCCGCCGTGAAGTAGGGCATCTCATAGTTGAGCAGCGCGATGCGGTCGCGAAACAACGCCAGCCACCATTGCGCCAGCCGCTCCACCTGCCCGCGCGCGCCGGGGACCTGACGCGCCAGCGCGCGGTCAATCGTGACGATGATATGGGGCAGATGGTCGGTGCGTTGGTGGTGCTGAATGATGACTTCCCCGTTGCGGAAGCCGACGCTGAACTGTGCGGGGGTCAGGGCGTGTGTCGCCTCCAGCAAGTTGAGCCTTTCGGCGATGACCTCGGCGCGGCGCGGTGCAGTCAACCCGCCTGCGGGGACGGTCAACTCAAACAGGTCCGCCCCCAAGCAGGTCACAACGCCATGCGGTTGACCATCACGCACGATCGTCCTTGCGCCAAACGACTGCGCCGATGCGGGCAACGCCAGCGGCAGACCGATGCCATAACACGCCACGAAGAGTAGAACGCGCCTGAACATGATGATACCTCCTCGCTGCGCTAAGACGCTCCCGCACAACAGGGCGTTCCAAAGGGAAGGGCTCATGGGTTCACGAGTTCATTCACTCATTAACCAATTGACCCATGAACCCATGAACCCACGACTTTTACGTCGTTCCGCCGTTGCGGTCAATTTTGTATTGCTTCATCCGCCGCCACAGGGTGGTGCGACTAATGCCCAACTGTCGGGCGGCTTCGTTCAGATTGCCGCGATGCTGGGCAACGGCTTGACGGATGAGAACCTCCTCGGCTTTGGCGAGGTTGATGGACGATGAAGGTAGGAGGAAGGCGGAAGAGGGGGAGTGGGGTTGGCTCAGGGGGGTTGGGGTTGGCGGGAGTGGCGCGATCGGTGTATGAGTATCAGTGGCGGGCGTTGTTTCAACGGCGGGGACGCTTGGCTCCGGCGAGGAGAGCGCCGTAGCGGTCCAGGGGGAATCGGCTCGGGCTTTGGTGAACGCCGCGGCGAGGTCGCCCACGTCAATGCGGGCGCCGGGCGTGGCGACGAGGAGGACATTTTCAATGACGTTGCGTAGTTCGCGGACGTTGCCGGGATAATCATACTGTTCCAGCGCGTGGAGGGCTTCGGGGGTGAAGCCGGCCACCGCGATTTCCCTTTCCTTCGCTAACTTCGTCAGGAAGTGATGCGCCAACAGGGGGATGTCCTCGCGTCGCTCGCGTAGCGGGGGGAGATGAATCGCGCTTACGTTCAGGCGGTAGTAGAGGTCGCGGCGGAACTTGCCGAGTTCGACGAGGCGCGGCAGGTCTTGGTTGGTGGCGGCAATAATGCGCACGTCCACAGGAATGGGCGTGTTGTCGCCCATGCGCCGAATCGCGCGCTCTTCCAGCACGCGCAGCAGTTTGGCTTGCAGGGGTTCGGGCAGGTCGCCGATTTCGTCCATGAAGAAGGAACCACCGTTTGCCTCCTCAAACAATCCGCGTCGGGCATTCGCCGCATCGGTGAACGCCCCTTTGACGTGACCGAACAGTTCGCTTTCAAACAGGTCTGCCGGAAGAGCGGAGCAGTTGATGGTCACCAAGGGCTTGTCAGCGCGCGGACTGAAGCGATGGATGGCTTGGGCGACGAGTTCCTTGCCGGTGCCGGTCTCCCCCGTGATGAGCACGGTGGCATTGGTCGCCGCTATCTGGTGGATGCGCATGCGGATGTCCTCCATGACCCGCGACTGCCCGACAAGCATCTGCGCTGCGTCCCACTGGGAGAGGCGGTCGCGCAACATTTTATAGCTCAAGCGCTCCTTGCGCCGTTCCAACGCCTGCTTGACCTTGATCAGCAGTTTGCTGGCGATGCCCCTTCCCTCTTTCTCCACGTAGTCAAACGCGCCCAACTGCATGGCTTCGATGGCGGATTGGATGCTGGCGTAACCCGTCAGCACGATCACCTCTGTGTCCGGGGCGCGGTGCTTGACCTCCTTAAGCAGTTCCAATCCCGCGTCCTGACGGATCTCGCTGCCGCTGAGTCCCGGCATCTGGAGGTCGGTCACGACCAGGTCAAACACCGTCTGCTCCATCTTTCGCACAGCCTCCGCCCCGCTGGTGGCAGCGACCACGCGGTAACCCTCTCTCCGCAGTGCAATTGCGAGCGATTGCAGAATCGCCATCTGGTCATCAACGATTAAAATGTCGGCTGACATCCTATCGCCTCCTTATGGCGGAGATGCCGCGACGGATTTCTCCGCGACAGCGTCGCGGGCTGCTCCATTCGCTCAGGCATCGCTGGACAGTGGCAGCAGCACCGTCACTTGGGTCCCCCGGCCTTCCTCGCTCTCGATGAGGAAACGTCCCCCGTGCTGTAACACAATCGCCTTTGCCGTGGCCAACCCCAACCCGGTGCCGCTTACTTTCGTGGTGAAGAACGGTTGCCCGGCTTTCTCGATGACCTCCCGAGACATCCCGATGCCAGTGTCGCGCACGCTCAAACGGAACCAGCCTCCCTCTGTGAGGCGCGTCACCACCCACAGGGCTCCCCCGTTTGGCATGGCGTGGACGGCATTGATGAGCAGGTTCCATAGCATCTGACTGATTTGGTCGCGGTCTATCCACAATACCTGCGCCGGGGGCGCACCGAAGTCCCGCTTGAGTTCTATCATCGGTTGAAAGCGTGTGTCATATTGCAAGGCAGTGCAAACGCGCTCCACCAGTTCATGGATCTCGACCCACTGCCGCTGCGGCTCCCGCCGCCGCGCCAAGGTGAGGAGGTTAGCCAACACACGGTCTAAACGCTCGCACTCACTCAGCGCAATCATCACAAGTTCCTTGCTGTCGCCCTGCAAATTCAGTTGCTTGTCAAGGATTTCGATGCAGTTGCCGATCGCTGACAGGGGGTTGCGAATTTCGTGCGCCACACTCGCCGTCCACGCGATGACCTGCGCGGGCGAGAGCGATGCGGCGTCCTCTGTAAACGCGGGGGTGTCCGCTGCCGCTGGCTCTTCGCTTAAGAGGATCAAAATATCCGCGTGCGCCGGTTGCCTTCGGCTCGGCTGAACGCCCCGCGCCCCAGAAGGAGTCAAGGGGATGGCTTTAAGACGAAGGGCTAACTTCTCCTTCGGGGCTGTATCAAGCCAGGCATGTCCCTCGCACTCCCTCTTACGGTTGAGGGCCTCTTGGAGCCACTCTTTGATGGGCTTGGTGCCTTCGGCATCTTCCACCGTCTTGAAAATATCTTGCACAGAATTGAATTGGACCTTCTCCTCCTTTGATAGCCGCTCCAGTAATTGTTGCGCCCGGCGGTTCCACAACTGAAACCGCCCCTCAGAGTCGCATAACAGCATCCCCTCGGGGAGTTTGTCTATGACCTCTTGCCAAAAAGCGCGGCTAATTTTCACGGTTGGTCACTTAACGCCCATCGGCCTCCTGCCGATCGTTGGGCGCCCCTTGCCGATTGCACCATCGTCGTCCTGATGGCTTGCTCGCGTCAGTTGCTTTCGCACAGGCTACCTCGTTGCTGGAGTGCTTCCTGCGTCGACACATGTTCAGGAACTTTTCAACTCATTCAGCAACTTTTCCGCCTCCTCTGCTTCCTTGAATTCTCCGCCTTGTTGTTTGATCTGAGCGCCGACTCTGAGGGCTTCCTCTAACGTCTCAATTGCTGCTTGGCGCGCCCCTTTTTTCTCGTGCGCCATCGCCAGATGGTAGAGGATGGTCGGGTTCGGCGGCATCTTAGCCTCCCGCATTCTGTCGCGGGCGAGCGTGAGATACTTGAGCGCCTTGTCGTAATCCTCGCGTTGATAATGGACGAACCCCACGGTGTCCAGAATAGCGGGGTGTCTTTCCTTCGCCGCGCGGTTGGCTTTTTCTGCTAACCGTAGCGCGTCGTCAAGGTGTATTTTGCGTTCGGCGTAGAGGTAAGCCAAGTTGTTCGCCGCCCCCGCGTGATCGGGGCGAATCTTGAGCCCTGCCTCATAGGACTTGATGGCGTTGTCCGCGTCCCCCTTCAGCATGTAGACCTCCGCTGCCAGGAAATGCACCTCGGCGAGGTTGGGGTTGAGTTGGAGAGCCTTCTGATACTGCTCTATCGCCAGATCATACTGTTTGTTGCTCACGTAAAACCCCGCCATCGTCAGCAGCGGTCCCACCTGGCGTGGGTATGCCTTGATGACCTTCTGGAGTTCCTCTTCTGCTTGGGGGATTTGCCGCTTGGCGACCAGAATACTCGCCACCAGTCGAGACCATTCGGGGACGACTTTCCCCTTCGCCAGTTTCTGCGCCTGCCGCAACGCTGCGAGTGCGTCGTCCAGGCGGTTCTGCGACAGATGGACCCTCCCCAGCAAAACGTGAGCGCGCGGGTCCTTCGGCATGAGTTGGACGGCTTCGCGGGCCGTTTTCAGGGTGCGCTCGGGTTCGATGCCGAACCGTAGATACATCTCCGCGATCTTGTAACGGAGTCCTGCAGATTTGTTCGTCGCCAGCACCTGGTCGTAATGCTTGATGGCTTCCTCCCGTCTGCCCATCTTGCCCAACAGGTCGCCCTTCCAGATGAGGAAATACTCGTTTTTGGGATATTTAGTCAGCGACTCATTACACAACCGAAGCGCCGCCTGATACGTCTTGAGTTTGCTCTGCAGCGATTGTTGTTTCATGCCCAGTGTCGTGTAGAGCGTTATGAGAGCCCGCCGCGCCTCGAAGTCCATCGCCGGTGTCTGAGCAAGCGACAGGGTCGCCTGCCACTCCTTGATGGCATCCTGCATCAGTCCGCGCCGCTGGGCGACCTGGGCTAACAGGCGGTGCGCTCCTGCACTGCGCGACTTGAAACTGAGGACTTTCCTGGCGATTAAGTTGGCATCCTCGTAGCGCCGCAAGGCGAGGGCGATCTCCCCCTTGAGCAGCCATGCTCCCTCGTGTTTGTCGTTCATCGTGGTGACGAGGTTCAACTCCTTGACGGCTTGCTCGATTTTGCGCTGCGATAGGTAGGCTTGCGCCATTTTGAAGCGCTCGTCGGCGGAGTATTTCTTCTCGCCCGTTTCCAGTTCCTTTTTCGCCTTCTCGATCGCTTCGTCGGTGGCGGCGGCTTTTTCCTTTTTCTGCTGGGCGATGCGCTGATATTTGGGGCTGCGGGGTGCAGAGCAACCCACAACGCCGACGACAAGCAGCGCCAGCCCTGCCGCCTTTGTCCACCCGTTCCTTCTGAAGATTTTCTCCATCATGATTGTTTCCTCACCCTGTAACCTTAGCACGTGAGCACGTTGGCACGTCGAAACGTTCTAACGTGCTGACGTGCCAACCTGCCAACGCTCCCCTACTGACCGTTACTTTCATGGGAGCGTTTCTCCTTATCTATTCCATACTTGCTCATCAGATCATACAGCGCAGGGCGCGTCACGCCCAGAGCGCTGGCGGCGCGGGAGACGTTGCCGCCGAACTGCCGCAGGGCGCGGCGGATGAGCGACGTTTCCAACTGCTCGCGCGCCTCGCGTAGGGTGGGGAGGGAGGGTTCCTGCGAGGACGGTTCCGCCTCGGTCGGTTGGATTCGCACATCTTCCGCCATGATCAGCGTGTGGTTCGCCATAATGACCGCGCTCCGCACGGCGTTCTCCAACTCCCGCACGTTGCCCGGCCACGCGTATGTGCGCATCGCCCGCAGCGCGGCAGGATGAAAGCCGCGCACGTCCTCCCGTCCATACTCCTTGCGAGCGCGCAGGAAGAAGGCGTTCGCCAGCAGCTCGATGTCGTCCCCCCGCTCGCGCAAAGGGGGCATCTCGATTTTAACCAGACAGAGGCGATAGTATAAGTCCTCCCGCAACTTCCCCTCGGCGATGGCTTGCTCCGGCTTCACATTGGTCGCTGCCACCACGCGCACGTCCACGGTGATGGGCGTGGTGCTGCCGACCCGCTCAAAGGTATGGTCCTGCAAAAACCGCAGCAGTTTGACCTGCAGGTTGGGGCTGATTTCACCGATTTCGTCGAGGAACAGCGTCCCGCCGTTGGCTGCCTCAAACTTTCCCTTCCGCTGTTGATGGGCGCCGGTGAACGCGCCTTTCTCATGACCGAACAGTTCGCTTTCCAGCAAACTCTCCGGCAGCGCGCCGCAGTTGATGGGAACGAACGGCTTGTTCCGCCGCAGGCTGCGCTGGTGAATGGCGCGCGCCACCAACTCCTTCCCCGTGCCCGTTTCCCCACAGATGAACACCGGCGCGGAGGTGGTCGCTACCCGTTCGATCATATGAAACACCTGTTGCATCTGGGGGCATCGCCCGATGATTTCTCCAAACCGATGGGCATCCGTCAGACGCTCCATCAACTCGCGGTTTTCGATTTGCAGGCGGCGGATGAACAGGGCGCGCGCAATGATGACCTTGAGGTCTTCGACCACTACCGGCTTTTGATAGTAGTCGCACGCCCCCAACTGAATGGCACGGCGCGCGCGCTCGCGCGCTTCAT
>JANWYM010000409.1 GCA_025055355.1 Abditibacteriales bacterium | reverse complement strand
ATAGAGTGCCCAACGAGTGAGGGGCTCCATCCGCGACGGCGTCCCGCATAGTTAGGTGCGACATCTCAAATGACCCTACGTTTGAGGAAAAAGAGCAACGACGGCGGTGGGGGGGGCGGCGGTGGGGGACACGACGGCGGCGGCGCGCTGCGCTGGTTACTGACCTACGCGGACATGATTACGTTGTTGATGGCGTTCTTCATCATGCTCTACTCCATGTCCGTTATGAACATGGCAAAGTTCCGCCAGTTAGCCATTTCGGTGCGCAGCGGATTTGGCGGGGAAGTGGAAGGGAAGGGGGTCTCAATTGTGAGCCCCGGTGCTGCGGTTGACCTCAAACCGGGCATCGGTCCCCAAATGCCCCTCAAGCCGCTGCAACGGGTGGAGCGACGGGTTCGCCAATACGTGTCAAAGAAAGGTCTCAGCCATGTCGTGAGCGTCCATCAGGAACCGCGCGGCTTGGTCGTCAGTTTTCGCAGCGACCACCTGTTGTTTGACCGCGGCAGCGCGGAACTCAAGCCGAGCGCCAAAGAGATTCTGCGGCGCGTCATGGAAAAGATCCGCCCTTTGAACTATCCGATGCGCGTGGAAGGACACACGTGCAACCTGCCCATCCGCACCGCTCAGTTCCCCTCTAACTGGGAACTGTCCACCGCGCGGGCAACCAATGTGGTGCGCTTTCTGCTGGCGGAGGGGCTTTATCCGGCGGAACGTCTGTCCGCCGCCGGCTACGCCGACGTCCATCCCGTCGCCCCCAATGATGAGGAAGCCAACCGCATACGCAATCGCCGCGTGGACCTCGTGATTATCGGGGAGAAGTCGGCTCAGGAAGAGCCGCGGGCGCCAGTGGGCGAGGACATCAAATCTCAAATTCTACGGGGCTTTGACCTCGAGGCGGAACTGTTGTCCAGTCAGGGGCGCGAGAAAGAGAGCGCGCATTGAGAGGGTGAGAAGCGATGAAGATTGTGCGCATCTTAGTCCCGGTGGTGGGCATGCTGCTCGCCGGAGCGGCCGGGGGGATATTCGCGGGGAAAGTGTTCGGCAGCAATCACAAAACTAAGGAACATACGACTCATGCCTCGAAGACCAAACACGAAGTCAAGGCGGTGCATGAACTCTCCGAGTTCATTGTCAACCTTGCCGATAGAGACCCAGCCCACTTTGCTAAGGTAACCATCGCGCTGGGGCTCACCGAAGAAACGCATGACGAGAAGGAACTGAAAAAGTATGAGCCACCCATCCGCGACGCGGTGCTGGAACTCCTGACCGCGAAGCGCTACGAGGAACTTTTGGAGCCTAAAGGCAAAGCCCAGTTGAAGAAGCAAATCCTCGAGCGGGTGCAGGAGATTATGGGCGAGGAGAAGGTGGCGGAGATCTACTTTACCAACTTTGCGATGCAATAACCAGAGTGTTGGCAGGATAGCACGCTGGCAGGTTAAACGTTCCAATGTTTCAACGTGCTAACGTGAGAACGTTCCAACGTTGTGGGAGGTATGTCCATCAAACTGAAAGCGCTCGTCATTGATGATTCGCGCGTCATGCGCAACATGGTCATGGACTCCCTCAGAAAGACTAATCTGGGGGAGTTCGAGTTCGTGGAAGCTGGCGACGGGGCAGAGGCGTTGAGCAAGTTCCAAGCCGACCCGCCGGACATCGTGTTTGCCGACTGGAATATGCCAAAAATGACGGGCATCGAGTTCGTGCGCCGCGTGCGCGCCTCCAAAAGCAATGACCACATCCCCATCGTAATGATTACCAGCGAGAAAACGATGGGCAAAGTCGAGGAGGCGATTGACCGCGCGGGCGCCAACGCTTATATCACCAAGCCATTTACGGTGGTGGAGTTGGAAAAGAAGTTGAGCCGCCTCGTCAGCGGGATCGCCGAGCACCGCAGCAAGGCAACTGCCAAATCCGCAGGTGGGTTTTTCAGCCGACTCTTAGGAGGGGGGTAAATTGGGGTGACCACTTCTGTCGTCGTCTCAACGAGTGTGAGTGAGCATGGCACTGTGCCGGCGACGCTGGTGGAGGCTGTCCAACGTGCTACCGTCGCGACCTTCAGCATGATATGCGGCGAGGAGCCATCGTATATCGGCGATGGCAATGACCGCCCCAAATATGACGGCTTGGTCGGCATCATCTCCTTCACGGGCGATGTGCCCTGGTCGTTGATGTTGGGGCTGCCGCGCGAGACGGCGATGGCTCTCGCCGTGAAGTTTACGGGTATGGAGATTGACTTCGACAGCCCGGACATGGGCGATGTTGTCGGTGAACTCGCCAACATTCTGGCGGGCGACGCCACCGCCCAACTGGACGCTGTCGGTGTGACGGTGCAAATGTCCGTCCCCACGGCGGCGCGCGGCAGCGACTTGGAGATGCTGCTGCCTGGTGGCTTGCCGTCTGTGCGGCTGAACTTCTCGTCTCCCGACGGGAATTTTTGGGTGAAGGTAGTTACTGCCAAACCGACGTAGAGGCACTCGTCGTGTCACTCTCAGGGGGATAGAGGTTATCATGGCTCAGGTGGATGAAGGTTTAATCGCACCACTCAGGAAGGTCAGGAACGACCTCAGAGCGCTCGACCCGCGCGACCGCGAAACGCTCGTCCGCATCGGCGCGGAGCTGGAGCAGACTCTGGGTCGTATCCCCCCAGAATTCTCCAGCGTCATTTCTCTCCTTTCTCTTTGCCTGGAAGGCTTACAAGCCATATATCAACAGACTGCCGCGGACCTCGATGCGCTGGTGCAGACCATCGCCGGAGCGATAGTAGCCGCCGAGCAAGGGCTATCGGCGTCCAGCAATCCCCTATGTGAGATGATGGTCTATCAAGCCACGCAGACGCTGCGCGGCGCGCTACCCCACGCAGGCGGGACAGCGGGAGACAGAGGGGAACGGCAGGAGAAGCCCCTTTCACTGGACGACATTGCCGCGCTAATGGTGCCGCTCGAACCTGACGACCGGTCGGAGTGGGCGCGGGTGCGCGATGCCTTGAGCGGTGCCGCTGCAACGCACCCCACGCTCGCCGAAGCCGCACGACTCGCCGACGCACTGGCGCGGGGGGAGGCAGCCGACCCCCCTGAAGCCATCACGAACTTGGGGCGTCTCCTGGAGCAGGCGCAGTGGGAGCAAGAACGGTCAACGGATTCTGGTGACGGATTAGATAGATCGGGCGGCGATGGGACAGACAATCATCCGCTTCACCCCTTACCTCAATCCGCTGACAGTTCCCCGTCCTTCGACGCGTTGCCGCCGGACGCCGACCCGAACCTGCTGAGTGATTACATCATCGAGAGCCGCGATTACATTGAGGGTGCCGAAGCCGCCCTGCTGGCGCTGGAAACGGATCCCGATGATGATGAAGCCATCAACATCGTCTTCCGCGCGTTCCATACCATCAAAGGTACGTCGGCGTTTTTGGGCGTGACGGGGGTGGCGGAGTTGGCGCATCGTGCCGAGTCGCTGTTTAGCCGCATCCGCGACCGCGAGATACGTTACGGGGGAGGTTACGCTGACCTCGCGCTGCGGTCGGTGGACATGCTCAAAGCCCTCCTGCAATCCGTCCAGGACGCCTTGGGCGGCGAGCCGCTGCGCAAGCCGCAGGGCTACGATGATTTGATGCGTCTGCTCGCCGACCCCGAAGCGCCTGGTCTCTCCGCGGGGTCGGAGGCGGCATCTCCCCCTCGCATCGGTGAAATTCTGGTCGCTCAGGGCAGGGTCAGGCATGAGGAGGTGGAAGCGGTTGCTGCCGCGCAGGGGGAGCAGCCCATCGGCGTCGCCCTGGTCAAATCAGGAATGGTTTCGGCGGAGGACATGGCGCACGCCTTGCGCGTTCAGCAGCGCCTCAGCAGCGCCGCCGCTCACGCCACCGATGCCACTGTGCGCGTGCGCACCGACCGCCTCGATCGCCTGATTGATATGGTAGGCGAGTTGGTCATCGCCCACTCCATGATCGCGCAGGATGAGATGGTGCAGCAGGGGGGGCATTACGACTTGGCGCGGAAGGTCTCGCACGCTGGGAAAATCGTCCGCGAGTTGCAAGACCTCAGCATGTCTATGCGCATGGTGCCGCTCAAGCCTACCTTCCAGAAGATGGCGCGACTGGTGCGGGACCTCGCCCATAAAAGTGGAAAACGGGTCGAGTTCACCACCGATGGCGAAGACACCGAGATTGACCGCAACATGGTGGATGTGGTCAGCGACCCGCTCGTGCACATGATTCGCAACGCCGTCGACCACGGCATTGAACGCCCCGAAGAACGCGAGCAAAAGGGCAAGGCGAAAGCAGGGCGAGTTCACCTGTCAGCATATCACGCGGGTGGCAACGTCGTCATCGAACTGCGCGACGATGGGAGGGGATTGAACCGCGATAAAATCGTTCAGAAGGCGATAGAATGCGGGCTGATTGAATCGGACAAAGGCCTGTCCGACCATGAGATTTACAAACTGATCTTCGCCCCCG
>JANWYM010000408.1 GCA_025055355.1 Abditibacteriales bacterium | reverse complement strand
TCCGATGTTCAGCGCCTTCAACCACCTTAGCGTTTCGGCGTTCCCGGCTTGCGCCACCGGCACGGTGAACAGGGCACCCCGGCTGGCCCGCACCACGTTTGGGTTGGTCAGGTCGGTACCTGGGTCGCAGACGATGAGCGCGTCCACGCCGGTCATAACGTCGTCGAAGTCCTTGCCGCCGATGTCGTAGCGGCTGCCGACGTCGAAGTCTTTGCCGTAGCCGCTGCTGCCGCGAAAGTTCGGGGCGAGGACGGCGTAGCCGTTGGCGGCGGCGACCTGCCACCACGTCAGCGCCTGCACCGCGCGTCCGTGTGGTCCGCCGTGCGGGTTGACGAGCAGCGGATAACGTTTGCCCGCTTCGTATCCCAGCGGCTTGGTGAGGATGCCTTCGATGTCCCACCCGTCGCGGCTGCGCCAGTGGACGACTTCCGTTGCCGCGATTTCAAACTCCTCCAACTGCGGGTTCAACCGCGTCAGCCGCTTCGCTGCCCCGGGCGCGTCGGAGAGCCACACATCAGGGGGCGCCTCGGCATCTTCAGCGATGATGGCAAATCGCGTCTCATCCGCCGAAACGTCAAATGAACGATACACGCGGTCGGCGTCCGTGACGCCCGTCACGTCATGCGTCCTCCAGTGGACCACGCACAGGCGGCTGACCGTTCCCTGCGCGGCGATGAAATACAAGCGCTCATCGCTGGCACCCCAGTGAAAATCGCCTTCCACGCCGCGATTGAACTGCGCCAGCGCGTCCCGCACCTCACCGCCCTCGGCGCGGGCGACGAAGAGATGCGGCTGGGCATAAGGCACCTCGGGGTCAATCGTGGTCACAAACGCGATGTAACGTCCGCTCGGCGACCAGCGCGGGCGAAACTTACCCCCTCCACGCTCGACCAGTTTCCACCGCTGCCCGTCGCGGAGGTTGAGCACCCAGATGTCCGTCTTGGCGTCATCATCAGGCTTACCCGTGTAGTTCGTGGTGTAAGCCAGCCGCGCGCCATCGGGCGAGACGCGCACCTCGCTCAGACCAAAATCGCCTTCAAACACCTTCGTCGCCTTTTGGGATTCGACCGCGATGCGCCAGATTTCCTTGCGGAACTTCTCTTGCTCCTCCACCACGCCATCGCGCTTCGTCTTTTTGTCATGTTCCTTCTGCGTCTTGCGCTCCGGCGGTAGTGCCTCTTGTGCCACGTAGAAGATCTCGCGCCCGTCCGGCGACCAGTCGAATTGCATCACGCCTTCCTCCGCTGCCGTCAATGGGAACGCTTCGCCGCCGTCAGCAGGCAACAGCCAAACCTGCTTTTTCGGCTTTTCCTCGGGCGGTAGCGGTTTTTCCGCGCGGTCGGAGAGGAACGCGATGAACCGCCCATCGGGCGACCACTGCGGCTGGGACACGGTTTCCTGGCCCCGCGTCAACTGCCGCGCCTCTACCCCCTCCTTCTCCCCCTTGGCAAAAGGGACAGTGGTGGGGGCCATCCACAGATGGCTCCATCGCCGACTCTCCTCAAAATCCGCCTCCGACACGATGAACACCACGCGCCCGCCGTCCGGCGACAGGCGCACCGCGCTCGCTACCCTGAGGCTAAGGAGGTCTTTCACCGTCAAACGTTTCTTGGCTGACATATCTCACCTGCGCGAAGCAACCATTGGCTTGGCATGAGTATAGCCGCAGGAGGCTGTCTTTGTCAATGTGAACGGGTCCAAGCGTTTACGCAGTTGCCTACACCATCTGTCACCTCCCCCTCCCCTGTGGGGGAGGGAGCGGGAAGGACATGACAACAACCGCGTAACTTTCTCCAGTTCCGTTGACCCCCAAGGCGGGGTCACGGGTTGGCACGATTTCGGTATCCGCGAAGGTCCAGGCTGGGCGTCGAAGGCAGTGGGCAGTGCGCGTGAGATTTACCGGCTGGGGCAGGTGCTGAAGAAGTAAGGGCCTCTCCGAAAACCGCGTAGCGCGGGATTCCAGCCTGCATGAAATATGAAATGCCGATGGGATGTCTGCGCTACGCAGTTTTCGGAGAGGCTCTTAGGGTAACAGCAGCGGGCGGTGCGATCTCCTCACTTGTCCCGACGCGCCCCATCTCGCGGTCCCACCTGCGTAACGTCGAACGCCACGAACCCCAACGCGAACGCCGGGGAGGTGCGCTTCAAGCGGAAGTCGTTCTTCTTCGGGTTGACGCACTTCGCGTCGGCGAGAACAGAGTGCACGTCCATTCCCTTGTCCCGCCACTCCTCCCATGTCATTCTGCCGCAGGTGGTTTCCCCTTTGCCGGTGCAGTGGTAAACGTTGTTGTCGAAGGAGACGTTCAGGTTGTCGAGGTTGCCCGTTAGGAGTTTCCCCTCATTCCATATCACAATGTTGCGCTCGAAGAAAAAACTGCGATGGTCCTCGGAGCGCGAGCGCTGAATCTGCTGATCGCGCCCGAAGGCGAAGATGTTGTTCGTCACCACGTTGTCCTTGCCGTAGTGCTGATGAAACCCACCGTGCGTGGTGCGGTAGACGAGGTTATGGGATGCGGTGATGAAGGCGCTGCCTTCGTCGAAGTAGATCCCCCAGCCGCCGTAGCGCAGTCCTGCGATGTCGTGAAAGACGTTGTGGCGAATCAACGTGCCGGGCTGCATCCCCAGCGTATAGATGCCCCCCATGTCGCTGAGGATTGGACCGTCACCGTCCGACAGCACGCCGATGTGATGAACATGATTGAACTCTACCACGTTGCCCCGCGCCAGCGTCGGACCGTAGCCCCATGTCCAGCCGACCGAGATACCCGTGTAGTAGAAATCGTGGATGTGGTTGTGGGCGAGGAGGTTGTTGTAACTCTGTCCAATCCAAACCCCCACCGCGCTGTGGAACATTCGCCCGCCATGATGAATGTGGCAGTCAGTCACCTGATTGTCGTGCGTTTGCTCCTCGGAGTAAGCGACCACTTGCTGCGCAACGGTGGCGTCAACCAGCGCGTCGCCGTAAACTTCCGCTGCCGTCTGACCGCGCAGGATCGTCTCGCCAATTTTCACACCGCCTGCGCCAAGGTCGAACATCTCACAACCGGTGATGCAGTTGTTTTGACAGCCCCGCGCAAGTTCTATCGCGTAAGTGCCCAAGTTTTTGAAGGTGCAACCGTCAAACGTGCAACGCCTCACCCCCTCCCCATACACCGCCCCCGGCACGCCCACCGCCGCCTGCGAAAACCCGCCGACATCCGGCTGAGGCCACGGCGCCGCAAAGTTCTCTGGGAAATACCATTCGGTATGCGCGAACGTCAGCCCGCGAAAGATGAGATGCTCCACAAACTGCCCCGCTTCTGGCTTGCCTTCCAGTCGGACGACTTGCATCAACACCGGCGCAATCACCTCCGCGCGGCGCAGGTTTTCATTGGGGAGGGGAGCGTAGTAAAGGGTTCCTCTCTTCTTATCCAGATACCACTCGCCCGGCGCGTCCAGCGCTGCAAGGCAGTGTTCGACGTAGTAGGGGTCGCCCGACTCCAGGCGAAACACGCTCCGTTTGCCGAAGGTCAGGCGGCGCTCCTTCTCGTCCACGCCGATGACGGGCAAACGCGATTCCACCCACCGGGTCATCACAACAACGTCCCCCAACCTCTCCTGAGCAAGGAGGCAAGCGGCGATGTTTCCCCGGCTCGCTGAGGAGGGGTGGGAGGAGGTTAAGTCACCCTCGTTAAAACGGAACTGCCGCTGCCCCTCGTGCCACTCGGGCGTCATCTCGACTTCAGCGACTCTCAAATACCCTCGGTTCGGATGCCGCGCCCGCACCCGCCGCTCGCCGTTGACCCAGAGTTGTCGGAAAAACCACTTCCCCCGCCGCACTGCAGGAATTGCCATCGTCCGCACCGTCTGACCGTTTCCCAACTTCCCAATTTTCCAACTCCCCAATCTCCTTCCACCACTGATGACGGGCTTTTCATCCTTGTAAGCCGCGAAGGTGACGGGACACTCCGCCGTCCCCGAATCCTCCGGCGTGAACGTCAGCGGCTTCCTCAAAAAATAAGTCCCGCCGCGCACGAACACCACGACGGGCTGCCGCAACCCGCGCTGCTGGCGCTTGAGTTGCCGCACGGCTTTCTGCGCTCGTTCCAGGGTAGCAAACGGTCCATCCGTCTTTTGTCTGTTCGGCACAGCGCGCGTGCCAGACCATCTATCGTTGCCGTAAGGTGAGACGTAGAATGTGATGGGTTGCATGGTGTGCTGAGATCACTGTTATTGCGAGCGCAGGAGAGCAATACCCGGCGCATAAGACTGCTTCGCTGCGCTTGCAATGACAGGCATTCCTTTGAAAATAACCGTCGTCGTCCTCGTCGTCGGACGTTTCCATTAAACGACGCAAACAACCGACGACGAAGACGATTTTCCTGCAGCGTGGCCCCGATGAATCAGCATGACCAACTCCTTCGAGAATGCCTTTCATTGCGAGCGCAGCGAAGCAATCCCCTGCGGAAGAGAGG
>JANWYM010000407.1 GCA_025055355.1 Abditibacteriales bacterium | reverse complement strand
ACATCTCTCTTCAACTTCCCGTTATAGGCGATGAGCGGCGTCTCATCGTCGTCCAAAAGGTCGCCCCGACGCCGGAACGATTCCCTCGCCGTCCCGGGGTGCCTGCCAAACGTCCGCTGGTATGAAAATGTTTCACGTGAAATCTTCATATCCTTCTCGTCAAAAATGTTTCACGTGAAATCATCGCGGCATCAGACATCGCACAATCGCCGCAGAGAGGTTGCACCCTATGAGCCACGTCATCTCCGTTGTCAACCAGAAAGGTGGAGTGGGGAAGACGACCACTGCCGTCAATCTCGCTGCCTGCCTCGCGGAATGGGGGCATAAGACGCTGTTGGTGGACGTTGACCCGCAGGCGAACGCTACCAGTGGCTTGGGGTTTCCCCTGAACGAACGACCGCAAGGGCTTTACAAGCTCCTGACGGAAGAGGGTGAGCCAACCCAGGCAGTCGTGCCCACCAAAACGCCCAACCTCGACCTGATCCCGTCCTGCGCGGCTCTGGCGGGGTTGGAAGTGGAGTTGGCTCAGAGCGAGCACCGCGCCGAGATGCGCGAGGCGCTGATGCCCTTCAACGGGAGTTACTCCTTCATCATTTTGGACTCGCCCCCCTCGCTCGGCGTCCTGACGGTCAGCGCGCTCGTGGCGGCGCAACTGCTCATCATCCCCGTCCAGAGCGAATACTACGCCCTCGAGGGGCTGAAGCACCTCCTGCGGACGATAGAACTCATCCGCCAGTCGCTCAACCCGTCCTTGCGGGTGTTGGGGCTGCTGCGGACGATGCATGACACCCGCACGACTCTTTCCCACCAGGTCGTCCGCGATGTCGAGCAGTTCTTCCCTACCCTCGTCTTCAAAACCGTCATCCCCCGCACCGTGCGGCTGGCGGAGGCGCCCAGTTACGGCGAACCCATCACCGTTTACGACCCGCGCTCCTCCGGAGCGCAGGCGTATCGCGCTTTAGCCCAAGAGGTCGTTGAACGATGCCAGAAATTACAGCCTGATGGTTGATGGTCAATGGTCAATGGCTGATGATGGGATGAAACGTTAGGCATCAACCATTAACCATCATCCATTATAGCCACAGCACTTGAGGAGAATCTACCATGCTCAAACGAGGTCTCGGTCGTGGGCTGTCGGCGTTGATTCCCGGTGCGGAGTCTGCCCCCGAAGTGGCGCCGCAGAGTATTCCAGTGGATATGATTGACCCCAACCCTTATCAGCCACGCGGGCAAATTAACGAGGAGGAGTTGGCGGAATTGGCGCAGTCCATCGCCACGCATGGCGTTCTTCAGCCGATTGTCGTGCGCCCGCTCAACGGTAGATACCAACTGATTGCCGGCGAGCGGCGGTGGCAGGCGTCGCGGCGGGCAGGACTGATGACCATTCCCGCAGTCGTGAAGAATTGCACGGATAGAGAGATGCTGGAGTTCGCCTTGATTGAAAACCTTCAGCGCGAGGATATCAACGCCATTGACGCGGCGCGGGCTTACGCGCGGCTGGCGCGGGAGTTCCACTTGACGCAGGAGGAACTCTCGCAAAGGGTGGGCAAGAGCCGTTCGGCAGTGGCGAATACCATGCGACTGCTGGACTTGCCCGAAGAGGTGCAGCAGTCCATCATCGAGGGGCGCATCTCGGAGGGCCACGGGCGAGCGTTGTTGGGTGCGCCTGACCAATCCTCCCTCATGGCGGTTTTCCGCCGCGTGATGCAGGAGGGGCTGAACGTCCGCGCAACGGAGAAACTCATCCAACGGGCGGCGATCGCTGCCCAGCAGCGCACGGTGAAGCCGAAGGAGTTGGACCCGGACCTTCTGGCGGTTCAGGAGCGTCTGCAAACCGCGTTGGGCACGCGGGTCCGCATCATCCCACACGGTAAGGGCGGCACGGTGCAGATAGAGTATTTCTCGATGGACGACCTCAATCACATGGTGGAAATGCTATTGAGCGGAAATCAAGGAAATCGGGAAATTGGCAAATCAGACCACTCCCCAGTTTTCTAATTTCCCAATTTCCTCATTTCCCATGCTCAATCGCTGTTTCCTCACGCTCCTTGTCGTTTTCTTCCTGTGTGGTGTGGCTTCATCCGCTGTCATTCCGCTTTTTCCGACCTACGTGGAAGGACATTTGCACCGCTCCGCGCTATTAGGGGCAAACTTACGTTTCCTTTTCTTCCTGCTGGGTGGGTTGTCGGCGGTTCCGGCGGGGGCGTTGTGCGACAGTTTTGGGCGCAAGCGGACGCTGGTGATTGGGTTGACAGGCGCGTTGTCGGCGGGGCTGTTGTTTTTGACGGGCGATCCGCTTGTGCTTTACCTGTTGTGCATCCATGCAGGGCTAACTGTGGGCGTGCAGTCTGTCGCGGGGCAGACTTATTTGATGGGTGCGGTGGACGCAAAACATCTGGGCATCGCATCTGCCCTCTTCTTCATGGCTACGAACCTTGGCAACACAATAGGAAGTCCCCTCAGCGGCATGCTGGCGAAAGCGCATGGCTATTTTACGCTGGGAACGGTGCTGACAGCCATCGCCCTCGTCTCATGGCTGGGCGCGGCGTTCGTCTTGCCGACCCTGCCGCACCCCGCAAAGACGTGCTCCTTCAAGAATGTCTGGAATTGGACCAGTTATCGCCGCCTCCTTCGCCGCCGTGAGGTGTGGTATCTGCTGGGCATCCGCTTCCTGCCTACCTGCTACTGGGGCGCCATGACGTTCACCGTCCCTCTTTTGATGTCGCGCCTGAGCCACTACGACCCCCGCGTGCCTGCTAACTATCAGATGGTTTATCTTTTCGTCGCGATGGGCTGCCAGTTCTTCACCGGTTGGCTTTGCGACCGCATCGGACGAAAAATCCCTGTTCTTGTCAGCAGTTCGCTCGTCGCCCTCAGCGCCTTGCTTCTGACGTTCTCCACGCAGTCGCTTCCTGCGCTCTACCTGTTGGGCGTGATGACCGCCGCTGCTGCGTGGTCGCTCTCGACGACCATGCCGGGCATCATTAACCATGTGGCGGGCAGCGCAGAGAAGGGGCGGTTAATGAGTCTCACCCACGTCGCCTGGAGCGTGGCGATGGCTACCGGCACGTGGGGCGCGGGGCGACTGGTGGACGGAAACCCCGCTCTCATCTTTGCGGTGGCGGCGGGCATGTGCGCGGTGGCGATGTTGTGCGGCTGGAGGTTGATTCGGCACGCCAGCATATAATCGCTGCCCCGAAGGAAGCGAAAGAGATGGCTCAGATACATCAAATCGCTGATTTTTAGCCGATATAAAACGCTTACCTCTCGTTCGCGATGCGAACTCTCACGCTCGCGCCCGGCGCGGCGTCAGTGTTGAAGTTGAAGACTTTGACGCGCACCACCCGCACGCCGTTGGGGAACTTGGTCGTGTCCAGGGTGAGCGGCTCGTCGCCAAGTTTGACCATCGCCACAAATTGTTCGTCCACCCAGATGCCCGCCCACGTGAACCGTTCCCGCTCTGGCATGGCGAGGCGAAGCGATACGTTGCCCTTCACGATTTCGTTCTCTTTGGGGGCGAGGATGCGCAGGAAGGGGCGCAGGGGGACGAAGAAGGGATCGCTTTCAAATCTGCTGGGCGGGAGCGGTGGGGCGGGTTGGCGCGGCACGCGGGGCATGTCGGCTAACGTGACGCCAACGGTGCGCGGTGCGCCATTGCGCCAGATTTCAATGGTCACTCGGTCGCCCGGCTTGCGGCGGCGAATTTCCTCCATCGCGTCGGCGGCGCTGCCAATCTCTTGATCGCCGATGCGCCGAATGACATCGCCTGGTCGGATGTCGGCGCGTCGTGCCGGGCTGTCCGGCAGCACGTGGGCGACGAACGCGCCTTTGTTGTCGGGCAGCCGCGCGTCTCTTTGCTTTTCCTCATTCACGTCAAGCAGTTGAACGCCCAAAAACGGACGGGACACTTTGCCATGCGCGATGATTTCATCAGCGGAACGTTTGACCTCGCCGATGGACAACGCAAAGGACAGATTCGGTTGCAGGGGCGGCTGATTGGAGAACGTCGGCTGGGGCGGGCGGAACTGCGCGACGTTGATACCGATGATTTCGCCGCGCGCGTTGGCGAGCGGACCGCCGCTGAACCCGGGCGCAATCGCCAAGTCCGTTTGAATAAGACCGAGCAGGACTTGATTGCCAATCGGCAGCGTGCGGTTTAATCCGCTCACGATGCCCGTGATGACCGTGCCCGTGAAATTCGCCGGATGACCGATGGCGAACACCGGCTCACCGACTTTGACTTTGCCCGCGTCTCCTATCGTCGGCGTCGGTAACCTGTCGGCGTCGACTTTAACCACCGCGAGGTCAATTGTCGGGTCGGCGCCCGTCAGCCTCGCCTCCAACGTCCGCCCATCGTTGAACGTCACTTCGATGCGGTCGGCGCGGTTGATAATGCTGAGCGTCGTGACGATGTAACCGTCGGCGCGCCAGATGACGCCCGCGCCTTCCGAGATTTGACC
>JANWYM010000406.1 GCA_025055355.1 Abditibacteriales bacterium | reverse complement strand
AAAGTTTCCGTGAAGGGGACATCGGGCGGCTAATGTCGCGCGCTGGGCGAGGTGGAAGCAGTCGGGCTGGCGGGGACGTCCGCCCTTACGGATGTCCCTGAATAGGGACGGGCTGCAAATTTTGCGCTTGCAATGGCGGTTGACAACTCCCCCGCCACGGAGTATAATGCACTCCGAAAGGTGGAACCGACGATGAAAGTCACGTGCCGAGACCGCAATCGTAATGATGCAAAGGACACGCAGGATGCCCTGTGTGCGATTGTGTTTGTCTCGGCGTAGTGACGGTCAACGGCGGCAGCACGACAGCCACGGGCAATCGGTAAAGAGAGCCTGTGGCTTTTTATTTTTCGACAGGATTGACAGGATGAATAGGGATGAAAGGAAATCCTGTCTATGCTTTAAACTTTTGCGTTTCACTGATTGCCGCGTCCGCCGGGGCGGCAGACCCCGTCGGGCGAGAAATCCTTTTCCGCCTCAAGGCTGTCAACGGATTTCGGCAACAGATGAAGCGGATGGCGTCGACGTCTAATCCGAAAGCAATCCGTTTAATCCGCTCTAAGAATCCGTCGACAGGCTTAGGACGGAAAAGGATTTCTCGCTCTCCGGAGGGACGCCGGGGCGGGGCAACGGCTACGCCCATGACGCTTAGTGAAAGTCTCTCATCGAGTAGAGTGAAGCGCAAAAGTTTAGTATGTTGTTAATCTGTCAAGAGATAGGAGAGAAGGGCGATGAAGCGGACGCACGTTTGCGGGGAGTTGAGAGCGGAGCATGTGGGGCAGGAGGTCGTGGTGACGGGATGGGTGCAGCGCACGCGCGATCATGGCGGGGTGATCTTTATTGACCTGCGCGACCGCTCAGGGGTGGTGCAGACGGTGTTCGACCCGGCGCGGGCATCGGGGGGGGTGCATGAAAGGGCTTCCCAGGTGCGGAACGAGTTCGTGCTGGCGGTGCAGGGGAGGGTGGCGAAGCGTCCAGCGGGGACGGAAAATCCGCGCCTGGCGACGGGCGAAATCGAAATCGTAGCAACGGAGATGGAGGTGTTGAACCCCGCCAAGCCGACGCCGTTTCTTATCAGCGATGAGGCGGACAAGGTGGACGAGTCGGTGCGTTTGACGTATCGTTACCTCGACCTGCGCCGCCCGCGCATGAGAAATATCCTGGAACTGCGCCATCGTGTCACCAAAGCCGTGCGCGACTTCATGGACGGCGAGGGGTTCTGGGAGGTAGAGACGCCCAACCTGTGGAAGTCCACGCCCGAAGGGGCGCGCGAATACGTCGTGCCGTCGCGCTTGCACGCGGGGCGGTTCTACGTGCTGCCGCAGTCGCCTCAACTGTGCAAGCAACTGTTGATGGTGGCGGGCGTGGAGAAGTATTTCCAGATCGCGCGCTGCTTCCGCGATGAGGACACCCGCGCCGACCGCCAGCCGGAGTTCACGCAGATTGATATTGAGATGTCCTTCGTCGAGCAGGAGGACATTCTGAGCCTCGTGGAGCGGATGTATGCTTACGTCTTCAAGCGTGTCATGGGAATTGAGATTGCGACGCCGTTCCCGCGCCTGCGTTACGCAGAAGCACTCGCCCGCTACGGCACGGACAAACCTGACACGCGCTTCGGGATGGAGTTGGTGGACCTCTCCGACATCGTAAAGGACAGCGGCTTCCGCGTGTTTCAGCAGACGGTCGCCAGTGGCGGGCAGGTCAAAGCGATTTGTGCGCCGGGCTGTGCGGGCTACTCGCGGAAGGAAGTTGAAGACCTGACGAAGTGGGTGCAGCAGTTCGGGGCGAAGGGGTTGGCGACGTTCGCGCTGGGCGAGAGCGAGATCCGCTCGCAGGTGGCGAAGTTCCTGACGGCGGAGCAGATGGAGGAAATCTTCCGCCGCTGCGGAGCCAAAACGGGCGACCTGGTGCTGTGCGTGGCGGACCAACCCGACGTCGTCGCAGATGCGTTGGGGCGTTTGCGCCTCGAAATGGGTAGACGGCTGGGGTTGATTCCCAAGGGCCAGTATAATTTCCTGTGGATTGTGGACGTGCCGCTGTTCGGCTGGAACGCGGCGGAGCAACGTTACGACCCGATGCACCATCCCTTCTGCGCCCCGTTGCCAGAGGACCTCGAACTGCTCAAAGCGGGCTACACCGCTACCGTGCCACCCGGACATCCTGATCATCCGTGGGGCAAGGTGCGGGCGAACCTTTACGACTGCGTGCTGAACGGCTACGAGGTCGCGGGCGGCAGCATCCGCACGCATCGGCGCGACGTGCAGGAACTGGTGTTCGGCGCGATTGGCTTGGACTTCGAGCAGGCGAAGGAACGGTTCGGTTTCCTGCTCGAGGCTTTTGAATACGGCGCGCCACCGCACGGCGGCATCGCCTGTGGATTGGAGCGGCTGATCATGATTCTCGCGGGGACGGATAACATCCGCGACGTGATTGCCTTCCCCAAAACCGGCGACGCCCGCGACCTGATGACCGGCGCGCCGACGGTGATTGATGACCAGACGCTGGCAGAGTTGCACGTGCGAACAATTCCGTCGGAGGAATAGTCTAAGTCGTGGAGGCTGTCAGCGGATTTCGGTAGCGGATTAAGCGGATTTCAGTAGCGGATTAAGCGGATTTCGGTAGCGGGTTAAGTGGATTTCGGTAGCGGATTAAGCGGATTTCGGTAGCGGGTTAAGTGGATTTCGGTAGCGGATTAAGCGGATTTCGGTAACGGGTTAAGCGGATTTCGGTAGCGGGTTAAGCGGATTTCGGTGACGGTTTAAGCGGATTTCGCTAAGGGGTTAAGCGGATTTCGGTAACGGATGAAACGGATAACGCTGTGGTAGCCGCAGCCCTAATCCGCTTAATCCGTTACCGAAATCCGCTGACAGCAACCTACCTCATGCTCATCCGGGTTGCCGTCTTCGTCAGCGGCGCGGTGCTAATGGCGTTGGAGATTCTGGCGTTTCTCATCAACGCGAAAACGTTCGGCAGCGCGTGGCGGGAAGTGACTGCAGTAATTGCCGTATTCCTGACGGCGATGAGCGTGGGCTACTGGCTGGGTGGGCGAGTGGGAGACAAGTTCCCCCGTCCGCTGACCCTGGTGTGTTCGATGGGACTCAGCGGCGTGTTTGTGGGCATCGTGCCGCTGATTGAACCGCCGATTGCGGGGGCAATTTTCAACTCATCCTTGCCGCTGTCCACGCACGCCCTGCTCGCTTCGCTGTGCCTTTACTCTCTGCCCGCTTTGCTGCTGGCGATGACCTCGCCCATCGCCATTCGGCTGTTGGCAAAATCGCTGGCGCAGACGGGTAGCGTCGCAGGCGGCGTTTCCGCTCTGTCAACAGTAGGTAGCATTGTCGGCACGATGGTTACTGGGTTCTATCTGATTGACGCTTTCGAAGTGCCTAAAATCGTTTACCTCTTGGGAGGAGTGATGATGGTGATGGCAGGACTGGTTGGCATCGTCTATCGCAAGCACACGATGAAGGTGGTGACCATGCTCGCGTGCCTGATGGTTCTCCCCTCGGCGTCGCTGGCGCAATCGGGGCAAATTCTCTTCCAGCGGCAGACGCAATATCACAACATCATCGTCGCCGAAGAGGACGGCGTGCGCTGGCTGCATTTTGATAACACCTATCAGAGTTCGATGGACCCCAACGACCCGCTTAAGGGGTTTCTGGAATACACCGACTACTTCCACTGCGCGTTTCTGTTCAACGCGGACATCAAGGACGTTCTCGTCGTCGGCTTGGGCGGCGCGTCGGTGGTCAAGAGTTTTCTGCACTACTATCCGAAGGTCAACGTGGACGTGGTGGAGATTGACCCGGTGGTGGTGGAGGTGGCGAAGAACTACTTTGGCTTGAAGACCGACCACCCGCGCCTGAAGATCTATGTGATGGACGGGCGGGTTTACATCAAAAAGGCGGAGAAGAAATATGACCTCATCATGCTCGACGCCTACGCCGCCAACCGCTACGGCTTGACCGTGCCGCGCCACCTCGTCACCAAAGAGTTCTTTCAGGAAATCTCCGACAAACTCACACCCAACGGCATCATGATTTACAACATCGCCGCCAACTTCACCAACTACGCCAACCGCATGACCCGCGCCATGCACAAAACGACGGCGGCGGTGTTCAAGTCCCAATACACGTGGGATGTCGAAACCTCGTGGAACACCGTTCTGGTCTGCCTCAAATCGCCCCAGACCCTTACGAAAGATCAACTTATCGCCCGCGCCAAAGAACTGGTGAAGGAGGGCAAGGTCAAGTTACCTCAATTCGTGGAGCGTGTCGCCCGCTTGCACACCGCTCCTTATCGCACCAGCGACGTGCCGCTACTGACGGACAACTACGCCCCAGTGGATAGTTTAATGCGGGGGCGGTAAACTGACGAGGTGGGGGCTTCTAAGAGCCTATCCGAAAACCTTGCTATCCCCTTTGATAGGAGGACCATAGGGGGTTGTTGGCTGGCTCTGAACCTCCCCCG
>JANWYM010000405.1 GCA_025055355.1 Abditibacteriales bacterium | reverse complement strand
AGAAGGCGACCTTGCCCCGCCACTTGGGATGCGTCAAATCGTTCAACGCACGCGGCACATCGGCGGGACGCACCCGCTTCGTGTTGTAGCCAATCACCCGCGCGCGCGGCGCCAGCCCCGTCCAGTAACCGTCGGGGTCTTTGAACGCGGGCGGGATGTCCTGCGCGGCGGGCGAGCGGTAAGGCTGCAACACGCCCCGCTGTTTCAACACCACCGTGCGGCTCACCTCACCGCTCCAGAACACATCCGCGCGCGGGTTGTGCCTCTCACTGATGAGTTTCGCCACCAGCCCCGCCGTCTTGGTGGCTTCGACGTCGAACACCCAGTCCACGCGAATCCCCGTCCTCTTCTGAAACGTCTGCAAAATCGGACGTGCATACACCTCGTCCACCGAGCAGTAAACGGTCACAGATCGCTCCCGCTCCCCCGCCAAACCATACCAGGCGACGCAGAGAAGCACGACATTGCAAAGTGCCCATTGCCAATTAGCCATCGAAAATCTGCAATCCGCTATTCGCCATACCGTTTTCATTCCGCCTTCAACCCCACTTGCCCCAACTGCTGCATGAAGAAGTTCACCATGGTCTCCGTGCCGCGAAAGCGCAGGGTCAGTTCATCGTCCTCGTCGCTGAACCAGATGGGCACGTCCAGATAATCCGCCGTCTGCGTGTAATCCTCGCCGTCCATCGTGCTAAACGCGGTGACGACCATCTGCCAGCCTTTCAGCAGGCTTTTCATCGCAGCGACCGGGAACTGTTCTCCTTGCAGCGTTAGGAGAAACGTCTTCTCGTCCTCTCGGGTGCTGGTGCGTGTCACAGACATTGTTGACGCTCCTTTGTGTTGATAGGGTTATGATAGCACAAAGAGCAGGGAAGGTCAAAATCGCTTGTTCCCATTGGCCTCCTCTGGTATAATGTCGCGGTCAGGAGACCGCGACACATCAAAACTCATAAGGCGGGACGACTTTTGCGGAGGGAAACTCTGTGCCACCGACAATCGTTTTCACCGACATCTCCTTCCCCACGCCGAGGGAGGAGGCCATCCTAACCCAAGAACTCAACGCACAACTTGTGAAGGTGCACCTCAAAACGGAGGAGGAGGTCATCGCCACGTGCGCCGAGGCGGACGTGTTACTGGTCGCCTTTGCGCCCATCACGCGGCGGGTGATCGAAAACCTCAAGCGGTGCCAACTCATCGTCCGCTACGGCATCGGCTACGACATGATTGACGTGGACGCGGCGACGGAGCGCGGCATTGCCGTATGCAATGTGCCTGATTACTGCATTGAAGAAGTCGCGCTGCACACCGTCGGGCTGCTGCTGTGCTGCGCGCGGAAGATTTTGCAGTTAGACGCTTCGATGCGCGCAGGACGGTGGGACGCGCGGGGAGCAGCCTATCCTGGGCATCGCTTGAGCCAGCAGACGTTGGGGATCGTCGGCATCGGGCGCATCGGGCGCACGGTGGCACGCATGGCGCAGGCGCTGGGCTTGAACGTTGTGGCGTTCGACCCGTTCGTGTCCGCGTCCGACGTCGCGCAGATGGTGTCCTTCGATGAACTTCTGCGAAGCGCCGACTACGTGACGATTCACTGCCCGCTGACGGAAGGCACGCGTCATCTGTTCAACGCGGACGCCTTCAGCAAAATGAAACCGTCCGCTTACCTCATCAACTGCGCGCGCGGTGCCATTGTGGATGAGCAGGCGTTGATTGGCGCCCTGCGGCAAAAACGGATCGCGGGCGCGGCGCTGGACGTTTACGCCCAGGAGCCGCTGCCCGCCGACAGCCCGCTGCGACACTGGGACAACGTGATCCTTCAGCCGCACGCCGCCTGGTATTCGGAAGAATCCTTTGCGGAACTGCAAGAGCGCGTAGCCGAAAGCGTCGTGCAGTTCTTCCAAGGCGAACGACCGCGCGGGTTGGTCAATCCCCAGGTATGGAAGCCACGGTCGTAATTGAGGTAGGGGGGGATGGAGGGGAGGATGTTTGATTGGTTCATGAGAGTTGCCATGACGGTAACCGCGTCACTTGTGGACCACTGACCGTTGCTCCCATACGCTCATCGCGAGGTTCCGTATGACGAAGGTTCAAACGTGGCTTCGTGCCTTTGACGGCAACCAGTGTCTGGAGTGGCTGGCTTCCCTCTACGGTGAAGATGAGGCGTTGCTGCGCGAGAGGAGGGCGGGTTACGTTGCGGCGCTGCGGGCGTTTGCGCACGTCTTCGGTGACGACGCCGAGGTGGTGATTGCCCGCGCGCCGGGGCGCATCAACCTGATGGGACGGCACGTGGACCATCGGGGCGGGCACGTCAACCCCATGGCGTTGAACGTGGAGACGCTGCTGGTGGCGCAGCCGCGCGATGACGACGAGATCGTGGCGCACAACGTGGAAGACGCTTTCCCTCCGCGCCGTTTCCGCATCCGCGAAGAAAGCCCCCCCACGAAAATCCGCGACCTAAGCGAATGGGATGCGTGGACGATGGCGAAGTTCCGCGAGCGGCAGGCGGCGGGGACGGACAAGGACTGGGTCAACTACCTTAAAGCCGCCGCCGTGTATTTTCAGGACGCGGTGCGCGCGATGCCCTTGCGCGGCATGAACGCGATGGTCAGCGGCAACGTGCCGCGTTCGGCGGGGCTGGCGTCGTCCTCAGCGCTGTTTATGGCGATGGCAGAAGCGCTGCTGCACCTGAACGGGGTGACGTTCGATCCGCGCGAGTTCGTCGAACACTGCGGGCGGGGCGAGTGGTTCGTGGGCACGCGGGGCGGCAGCGGCGACCATGCGGCGATCAAGTTCGGGCGCAAAGGGCATGTCTCCCATATCGGTTTCTTCCCGTCCACCGTGCGACACGTTCCGTTTCCGTCGGCGTATCGCGTCATCATCGCCAACTCCCGTGAGGAAGCGCACAAGGCGGGCGGGGCGCGCAACCGCTTCAACCAGTGCGTTGCCTGCTACGAGTTCGGCTTGATGCTGATGCAGGAGAACTTTCCCGAATATGCGCCACAACTGGAGCGACTGCGGGACGTGAACGCGGAACGGCTGGGCGTGAGCGAAGCCGAAATTGACCGCATCCTCGACTCCCTCCCCGAACGCGCCACAAGGGATGAACTGATGAAGATGCTCCCCCCAAGCCGCCACGCCCGCCTGCGCGAAATCTTCGCCCAGCACGATGAACCCGCCGACGGCTACCCCATCCGCGATGTGTGTATCTTCGGGGTCACGGAATGTCACCGCAGCCGTCTATGCTTTGAGTTGTTAGAGCGCGGTGACCTGCAAGGGTTCGGGGAGTTTATGAACGTCTCCCATGACGGCGACCGCGTCGCGCCGAAAACGTTGGAACGTTCCAACGTTGCAACGCTGCAACGTTCCAACGCGCTCGCCTTGCGCCCCGGCGCGTATGCGTGCAGCACCCCGATGATTGACCGCATGGTGGACATCGCCTTGAGCGTGGATGGCGTGCTGGGGGCGCAACTGTCGGGGGCGGGGCTGGGCGGGTGCATCATGATTCTGGCGCGATGCGAGGCGGTGGAAGCGGTGCGCACTGCTCTGGAAGAAAACTACTATCGTCCCCTGCAGCGTGAGCCGGGCGTTTACGTGTGCGTGCCGGTGGAGGGGTCGGGCGTGTTGACGCCACCTGCGTAAGGGGGCAGCAGGAGGGCGGTTGACCCTTCGAGACCGTTCAGTTATAATTGCCAACGGTTGCCGGGCGGGCGTAACACCCGCCCCTCATTTTTTGACGAAAGGACGCTGCGTGATGAAACTCGCCTGTCAAGAGGGACTCGTTCCGGGTCAATCGTTGGAGGAGAAGTTAGCCAACCTTGAGCAGTTTGGCTACGAAGGGATTGAGTTCTGGGGGCGGCAGTTTCTGGACGACCCCCAGCGCGTCGCGGCGGTCAACAGGGCGTGCGCGAACAGCCGCGTGAAGCCCAGCACGATATGCGCGGGGTTTCGCGGCTGCCCGCTCGACGCGCAGAAGAGCGAACGCGAGGTGGCGGTCAACGACCTCAAAACGCTCCTCTCGGCGGCAGCGGATTTAGGTTGCGTCGGTGTGATTTTCGTCCCCATTTTCGGTGGGCCGCGCCTCCCCGACCTCTCGCCGTTCAAAACGGCGGTCGAACTGGAGAAAGAGTTGCTGGTCAAAATCTGCGATGACCTCGGCCGGCACGCGGAGAAGGTGGGGGCGATTCTGCTGATTGAACCGCTCAACCGCTACGAGACGCATCTCCTCAAAACGCTCCGCGATGCCGTGGAAATCTGCGAGCGCGTCGGCAATCCCCATGTCGCTCTCATGGCGGACTTCTTCCACATGAGCATCGAGGAGGCGCACATCCCTGAAAGTCTAAAGGCAGCAGCGAAGTGGGTCAAGCACATTCACCTCGCCGACAGCAACCGGCAAACGCCAGGCAACGGTCACACCGACTTCCGCGCGGGCTTAGCCGCGCTCAAGGAGATCGGCTACGATGGTTACGGCGCGCTGGA
>JANWYM010000404.1 GCA_025055355.1 Abditibacteriales bacterium | reverse complement strand
ATGACCGCCCCGACAAGTCGGAGCGGTCACTGGTCACTGGTCACCGGCTACTGGTCACTGATCACTGGTCACTGGTCTTCGGCAGCATCACGATGCGACCGCTCTGCACATCCCACTCGACGTAAAGGTTCAAAGCCTGCTCGAAGAAGCGGATGGGAACATGCGTGCGTCCGTAGAGGATGAACGGCTCGGCTTGCAGTATGATCGGCTCTCCGTTGATGAGCGCGGTGCGGTCGCCGATGCGGAGTTGCACGTTCTGGGTGCCTCTGATACCGGTGACGAGCCGCTGCGGGCCGTTCCAATCCACAAACCCGCCGCTGCGCTCAAAGATGTGGCGGAACGGTGCCAGCGCGAGGCTGTCCATAAGGAACGCGCCGACGGGTTCATCCGGCCGCGCCAGCAGTTCACCGTTGATGTAAATCGGCAGGCGGCGCGGCAGCAGGATGGTCTGACCTGGCTTCAACGATGTCAAGCGGCGGTGGGGGTTTGCCTCCCGAATCATCTCGACGGTCAACCTTTTCTCTGCGGCGATGCGTGCCAACGTGTCGCCTCTCTTCACGATGTAAGGCTCCGTCGGGGGCAGGGCTTTAATCATCGCAGCGCCCATCGGCGGCAGGGGCGGATGGGCGGCGACATCAGGCGCGCTGATGCGGGGCTCTGGCTTGCGTCCCGGCAGCACACCAACGCTGGGGGAAGGCGGCACCGCCAGGGCTGTGCTGTCCGCTGCGGGGGGCGTGCGCGTCAGCGCGTCTAACTTGGGGGCGGAGACGAGGCGCGGCGTATCCGTCAGCGTCCCCACGCCTGCAATGTCCCCCGGCGCTTTCGCGATGGGGGGACTACCGACGTCCGCCTCCACCACGTGCCCCTGTTCGCTCGGCGTCATTCTGGGCGATTTCGAAGACGCCGGCGGAACGTAGCGTGCGTGCAGCGGTGGGAGACTTCTCAGCGGCGCCACGCGGCGCGAGGAGCGCACGGGCGTCTCGGGCGGTCGGACGCGCTCCACCTCGCTGCTCCCCTGCCGTTCCGCGCTCAGTTGCGGCGGGGAACGCCGCTCTCCTTCAGGGCGAGACGCGAGGTGCTGAGGTTGGGGCTTCGGCGCCGCGACCGGCAGGTTGCCTTCCCCCGATCCGATGAGTTCAAAGACATCGGGATGACTTATCGTCACCTTCGGCTCCAGGCGCGGCTCTGGCGCGAGAACGTAGGGCTGCACTCGGGGCGCCTGCACGTTCGGGGGGGAGACATCAACAGCCTGGTCAGTGGGGGGATTGCTACGCTGCACCGTCAGCGGACCGACGCTGCGTGGCGGATGAGTGGCAATGGGAGGAGCGGGTTTGATGGGAGGTAGGACCTCGTCCCCCGGCGGCGGGGCGACCACCGGCGGGAGAGGGGGCTCTGGCCCCAAGGAAGTTCTCCCGCCGTCGTTTGCAATCCTTACACGGAAGGGCGTTGACACCTTAAAGTTGCCCATGAAGTCTTCGACTTCAGCGAACAGGAGATACAGACCGTTGGGGAACCGCCAGGTATCCAGGACAAACTCATGCGTCTGAACGGGGTTCTTGCTGCCGGAGAGGGCGAAGGACAGCGGGATCTTCGGCTCCGGCAGAGCCGGGGAAACCAAATAAACGCTGATGGATTTGACGCCGAAGTTATCCTTCGCCTGCACGACGACCTGCACGCGCCCCCGCAGGACAGGGTCACGCGGTTGAAGGAACGTAATCATCGGCGCGGTTCTGTCAACTGTCACGTTGGACACAGCGACATGCACGCTCATCGTGCTGCGCCGGTTCTCCGCGTCGGTCACGCGCACAGTCAACTTGTGGATACCATCCTTCAAGCGCGTGGTGTCCCACACGAAACTCGCCTGGTTGGCGCGCACGAACTCCGCAATCCCCTTTTCATCTAACCCTCCTACCAGCTGGTCATTAACAAACAGTTCAACGCGGACCAGTTTGTGCTTACCTGCCACAAACTGCACTGCCAGCGGAAACTCTTTGCCTTTGACGACCTCGCCAAAGGTCGGCTTGAGGATGACCACGCGAGGTCCATCCGGCGCGGAAGCCTCGGTGTCAGGGGTATCCAGCACCGTGGCGGTTTGCAGGGTCACCGCAAAGCCAGCCGACGCCCCCAGCACCAGCAAAGCGGCGACACCCCACGTCAACATCACGACAGCACGGCGGTAGTAACTTCTTGGCATCATGACTCCTCCCCTCAATATTTTGGTTTCTCGTTAGGCGATTCATCGCCGTTGTCGGGCGCAGGAGATTGCGCCCCTCCCAACAACGCCCCCCTCCCCTCTACGTTCAGCACCCCTTCGCATCAAAAACGGGCAAAAGCATATCACAGATATTTCAGAAAGTCAAGCGAAATGTGTCAACTTTCTACCCCAATCGCCTCGCCAGAAAACCTGATTTGTTTCCAACCGTCGCGGGCATTTTTGTTATAATGTGCGGCGGTGATATGCAGATGAGACCTTTGCGCGTAGCGTTAGCGCAGGTCAACGTGACGGTGGGCGACCTCAGCGGCAACGTGGCGAAGATTCTGGACTACCTCGAACAAGCCCGCGCAGGGGGGGCAGACGTGGTGGCGTTCCCGGAGTTGGTCATCCCCGGCTACCCGCCGGAGGATTTGCTGCTCAAGCCGCGTTTTGTGCAGGAGAACCGCGCCGCCCTGCGCCACGTGGCGGCGCGCGTCAAAGGCATTACCGCCATCGTCGGGTTCGTGGACAGCGATGGCGACACCTATAACGCCGCCGCCCTGCTGCACGACGGCGAGGTCGTCGGTGTGCATCACAAATGCTATCTTCCCAACTACGGCGTGTTCGACGAGGACCGCTACTTCCAAGCCGGGCGCGCGCCGTTGGTGTTTACGTTGAACGGCGTCACCGTCGGCGTCAACATCTGTGAGGACATCTGGTATCCGGGCGACCCCATTCGGGCGCAAACGCTGCTCGGCGGCGCGGAGGTCATCATCAACATCTCAGCGTCGCCCTACCACGTCGGCAAAGGGTTGTTCCGTCATCAGATGATTGCCACGCGCGCCGCTGACAATGTGTGCGTCGTCGCGTTCTGCAATCTGGTCGGCGGGCAGGACGAGCTCGTCTTCGACGGGCACAGCGCGATGTTCGACCCGCGCGGCAGCCGCATCATGCAAGGGAAACAGTTTGAGGAGGATTTGCTCGTGGCGGACCTCGACGCGGAAGAAGTGTTCCGCATGCGGCTGCACGACCCCCGCCTGCGCAAGGAGCGCGCCCGCGTGACCACGCACGATGGCATGGCGTTGCAGCGCGTCACGCTGACGGAGCGGCGACCTGCCAAGCCCCCCCTGCCCGCGCGCGAAGAAACAGCGGTGCTGCCCCCGGCCGCAGAAGTTTACCGCGCTCTCGTTCTCGGCACGCGCGACTACGTGCGCAAGAACGGCTTCCAGAAAGTCCTCATCGGCTTGAGCGGGGGCGTTGACTCTTCGCTCACCGCAACGATTGCAGCGGACGCTCTGGGCAAGGAGAACGTCGTCGGCGTGTTCATGCCGTCGCAGTTCTCCTCCCGCGAGAGCCGCGAGGACGCGGAGGAGTTGGCGAATCGCCTCGGCATCCGCTTCATCGTGCTGCCGATTCAGGACATCTTTGAGAGCTACCTCAAAGAACTTGCGCCCGTATTTGAAAACCTGCCGCGCGACATCGCCGAGGAAAACTTGCAAGCGCGCGTGCGCGGCAACCTGCTGATGGCGATGTCCAACAAATTCGGCTGGTTGGTGTTGACGACCGGCAACAAGAGCGAAACCTCGGTCGGCTACTGCACGCTCTACGGCGACACGGCGGGCGGCTTCGCCGTCATCAAGGATGTCCCCAAAACGATGGTCTACGACCTGTGCCGTTACCGCAACGCCTTGAGCCACGTCATCCCCGACCGCGTGCTGGTCAAAGCCCCGACCGCCGAGTTGCGCGAGAACCAGAAAGACACCGACAGCCTCCCCCCCTACGACGTCCTCGACCCCATCCTCAAAGCCTACGTTGAGGAGGACCGCAGCCTCGCGCAAATCGTGGAGATGGGCTGGGACGAGGCAACTGTCCAGCGCGTTATTCGCCTGGTCGACCGCAACGAATACAAACGCCGTCAGGCGCCGCCCGGCATCAAAATCACCCCGCGCGCCTTCGGCAAGGACCGGCGGCTGCCGATTGTCAACCGGTTTGAGGGATAAAAAAGAAAATCAGGAGTCACGCGGTTGCCATCATGACTTTTCCTCTCGGCGCTGCGGCGACGAAAAAAGCCTGATTGTAAGGGCAAAAAGCCCCGCCGAGCCGCTCCCGTGACTTCCTTCCTCTTGGGGGGTTGAGGGATTATTGGTGCCCCTAATGACGAGAGGGAAGAGGCAGACCCAAGACTCCCCTCCCCTTGGGGGAGGGGTCGGGGGAGGGGAAAGAAGGTGCCAGCAACCGCGTAACTTTTGAACTGAACTTTTGCGTTTCGCGCTTCTCTCCCT
>JANWYM010000403.1 GCA_025055355.1 Abditibacteriales bacterium | reverse complement strand
CCCGCCCTCAGCGCACCGTCCACGCTGCCTGCCACGACGGCTGTCCGAGGCGGCGCGGCACGGGCACGCTGACCCTCCCCGCCAGCGGGCCATGTTGTAGATACGCCCACAGGTCACCTTCCGGGTGCGCCACCCGCCGATCCCACGCCGCTCGCACCAGCACATCTTGGCACAACGCTTGCGCCCCAAGAAACAGGTCATACCCATCCGCTTCGCGGTCGCTCACGCTGACCCGTCGCGTCTGCGGGAGTGGCTTTTGCAGGTCCGCCGTGGCGGTCAAACTGGTCAGCCATTTCTGGCTTTCCTTCTCGGCGATGGGCTTGTCCCAGCGGGCGTGCTGCTTGCCCAACCCCTCCGTGGGGCGCGTCCAGACTGACTACTGCAGCATACCCAGCGGCACTCGCTGCGGGGTCACCGCCAAGGTAGTATGCACCAGCAGCCCCCGATGGAACTCATCGTGCAAAACGCTCCGCCCTGGGAGGCGGGATGATGGGGATCATCCAGCTCGGTGGTGTCCTGCACCGCCAGCACCACCGCCTCTGACGCCAGACGTTTTTGTGTGGACTGACGGTGGCTGGCGAGAATCTCGTCGGGGGGGATGGCATCATGGTCATAGAAGCGATAGGCGGCTTGGGCGGCGGGACTGCCGCAGGATGAGGGGAGGGAGGCGTGCGGTTGGGCGGCGCGTTGCTCCGCCAGTTTGACCAGACGCTGGGTGCGGCGCGCATCGCCCCGTTGGGCTTGTCCCAACTCCGCTTGGGCCCGGCCTGTGGTTTCGGTGTCCATGGGAACCTCCTGACAGCCAGATGTTGACAGTTGTTGCTTGTTATTCCATCATATCCCGCCGGACTTGTGGGTAATGATTAGTCCTTACCCAGGAGGGGTCGGGGGAGGTCCTCTCCCCTCCTTACCAAGGAGGGGTCGGGGGAGGTCCAGAGCCAGCCAACAATCCCCTATGGTCCTCCTGGTCAAGGAAGATAGCGAGTTTTTCAAACAGGCTCTTAACAGTAGAGAGCAGACAGCCGCGTTCGTCCATTCAATCCGTGGTATCATCACGTGCGCCTTGTTTTTACCGCACGGCAGGAGAAAAGTCGAGCCAGCCTTGACAACTCCCCATGCACTCGCTATAATGAGCGGCATAGTGTGGATGGAGCAGAATTTACAGCCTGTATGGGCGGCGACTCCAGCCAGCCCTTGTTGAAAAGGACGGGCGGGCAGAGACGCACCGCCCCGACGGACATCTCCGAACGGAAGAATCGCCCATGAACCAGAGGGCTCACCACGCCGAATGAAAATCGTTCTCGTCGTCGGTCGTTTTTTGAGGTTCGAGAACGAGGACGACGACGAGGACGACGACGATTTTCGAGAGAGAGAACGACCATGACGCTGAGGCTGCGGGCAATCGAGGTTTTTGTAAGCCGGGCGGGTTGGTGGTGGCGGGGACGGCTTGCCCGTGCCTCGGTGTGGGGCGCGTAGTGGTGCGTCCTCCCTACCATCAAAAATTGACCGAGCCACAGGCGAGCCACACCGTCGCCTGTGGCTTTTTGTTTTGCTGTTCATGAACCTCACGGATTCACAGAGCCGCCGGACAGATGCAATCCGCGTCATCCGTGAAGTCCGTGGGCAGCGCGTTGCCTTCGACAGCCAAAGGTCGTAAAATGTCGGTGAGGAGAGACCTATGCTCATTCCCGCATACGAAGAGTTCGTGGCGTTGAGCCGACAGGGGAATTTGATTCCTGTCTACCGCGAGATTTTAGCGGACATGGAAACGCCCGTGTCGGCGTTCAAGAAGTTGGCGAAGGACGATTACGCCTTTCTGTTAGAAAGCGTCGAGCAGGGCGAGACGTTAGGGCGTTATTCGTTTTTGGGAACGAAACCGCTCCTGGTCATGCAGAGCCGCCGCGCGGAAGTCACCATTGAACGCAGTGAGAGCGGAGCGACGGAGCGCATCACGCTGGAAGCGGGGCGCGACCCGCTACACATCTTGGAGCGCGAGATGCAGCGTTTTCGGTTTGTCGCCTCCCCCGCCCTGCCGCGCTTCTGCGGCGGGATGGTGGGGTATCTGGGCTACGACCTCGTCCGATTCTTTGAGCCGCGCCTGCCCGACCAGACTACCGACGACCTGCAACTGCCCGACTGTCAACTGATGCTCACCGACGTCGTTCTCATCTTCGACCACGTGCAGCGCAACATCAAAGTCCTGTGCAACGCGCACGTGAAAGACGACCCCCGCCGCGCCTACGACGAAGCCGCCGCGAAGATTGAAGCGACAATTGCGCAACTGCGGACGGCGTCCGTGACCAGCCATCAGTCGCCAGTGACTATTGACCAGTCCGAACGGCATATCGCGTCGAATTTTAGCAGGGAAGGATTTGAGGATGCCGTTCGCCGTTGCAAGGAGTATATTGCGGCGGGCGATTGTATTCAGGTTGTTCTCTCGCAGCGGTTTGAGACCGATCTGCACGTGGACACTTTTGACGTTTACCGCGCCCTGCGCTCCATCAACCCCTCGCCCTACATGTTCTACCTGACCTTTAGGGATGTGCGGCTGGTTGGCTCCTCGCCGGAGATCCTCGTCACGGAGGACAAAGGTGTAGTGCGCACGCGACCATTGGCAGGAACGCGGCGGCGGGCGAAGGACAAATATGGCAACGTCATTCCTGAAGAGGACGACGCGCTGATGCACGAACTGTTGGCAGATGAAAAAGAGCGGGCGGAGCATGTCATGCTAGTTGACCTCGGGCGCAACGACATCGGGCGCGTCTGCCAGCCGGGCACGGTGCGCGTCAACCAACTCATGCAGATTGAGAAGTATTCGCACGTCATGCACATCTACTCGGATGTGACGGGAGAACTCGACCCGCGCTACACCCAGTTCGATGTGCTGCGGGCGGCGTTCCCCGCTGGCACGGTGTCGGGCGCGCCCAAAATTCGGGCGATGGAAATCATTGACGAACTCGAACCCACGCGACGCGGACCGTATGCGGGCGCGGTGGGTTACTTCAGTTTTTCGGGCAGCATGGACACCTGCATCACCATCCGCACCCTCATTGTCAAAGGCGATAGAGCCTATGTGCAAGCGGGCGCGGGCATCGTTGCCGACAGCGTGCCAGCCAACGAATACCAAGAGACCGTCAACAAAGCGCGGGCGATGTTCGCGGCTGTGGAGATGGCGGAGCGGGGGTTAGAGTAATCCGTGGGGCGTAATGCGCGAGTTTTACGCGTTACGCATTACGTTTCACGCTCGGTAAGACTCATGGTCTTGATGATTGACAACTACGACTCTTTTACCTACAACCTCGTCCAGTATCTCGGCGAGCTGGGGGCGGACTTGCGCGTGTTCCGCAACGACAAAATCACTCTGGAGGAAATCGAGGCGATGCAGCCCAGTCACATCGTCATCTCGCCCGGACCTTGCACGCCGAACGAGGCGGGGGTGTCCGTGCCGCTCATCCAACGTTTCGCGGGACGCGTTCCAATTTTAGGCGTATGCCTGGGGCATCAAAGCATCGGGCAGGCGTTCGGCGGGCGCATCGTGCGGGCGAAGCGACTGATGCACGGCAAAACCTCGATGATTCACCACGACGGCAAGGGCGTTTTTCGCAATCTGCCCAACCCGTTTGAAGCCACGCGCTACCACAGCCTCGCCATCGAACGCGCCACCTGCCCCGCCTGTCTGGACATCACGGCGGAAAGCGAGGACGGCGAAATCATGGGCGTGCGGCACAAGGAGTTCCCCATCGAGGGTGTGCAGTTCCACCCCGAAAGCATCCTGACGGCGGTGGGGAAGGATTTGCTGGGGAACTTTTTAGGCATGAAGTGAGTGAAAGGGCGTTATAGATGGCGCGCGAGTTCTCACACGAGAAAGGCAGACGGCAACTTTTAGGCTTCGTCCACTACTTCACCGGTTTCAAGGGCGCAGCGGGAACGCGCATTGTGCTGGTGAGCGACCAATATCGCTCACCGTTTATCGGTGGTATTGTTAGTCCCCTAAACGGCAGTATAATTTACTACGATGCGATTCTGCGGGTGGAACGGCGTGGACAGCGGGACCTGTTCTGCTTTGTAGAGAGCAAGTATGCGGCAACTCAAGCCAGCAAAACCAAACTGGGAGGGCACTTTGAAACCTTCGTGGTGCGGGTGTGCCTGACGTTGCCCGCCTTGCAGAGCCAACCTGTTGACTCTCTGTTTCTGTTCGTGACCAATGACATCTTTGAGTCGGGCATGCGATTTGTGGATAAAGGCGATGTCAAATTTGTGCGTGGGGCTTGCTGGCGCCATCTCCAATCGCTCCGCGTCCCAGAGCAGACGATTGCCCAAGTCGCCGCGCGCGTCAAAGTCGTGCTGTTTCCGAATTGGCTTCAGGCGTTGTTGAGTTGAATTGGGAGGTCGAAACATGGGACTGCATCTGATTGTTGCTCCGCTCCGATATGACGTAGCGATTGAGGACCCTTACGATGAATACAAGTATAAGGCGATGTT